>CAYYRM010000168.1:0-5843 GCA_964474005.1 uncultured Eubacteriales bacterium | reverse complement strand
TTGTACTTGCAGATGATGGTTATAAACAAGATATATTAAGATTAGCCCGAAATTATAATATTCAAGCACAGTTAGTAAATAAAACACCTATCATAGAATCAACCCTCTATAAAACCCTGGCATTACTCTTAAAGCAGAATAGTTTTGCCAATAAATGGGAGAAAATTGCCCTCATTGACCAGTTACAACAGTTACTGATTTTACCCCCTAAGGTTTATTGGTCCTCAAAAAAGTCTTATATGTTACAAGGAGAGCTTTTGGAAGATATACAAAAAAGGTTAGATTTATGTATTGAATACAGACGGAGCTTTAAAAGAAATGCTCCTTTGGTGGATGAGATAAAGGGGTTGTTAAATTTCCTAGACCAGTTAGATTTGGTTAATTATTGGAAAGAAAGGCTTTTGGTAGAAGAGGATAAGGATGTGGGGATGAAGCTTCGTTTGGAGTGGATGGCCTATGATGCAATAATAGCAAAAAAAACAAAAAAAAGGGATATTTTGTTGGAACAAGGATTAGAAAGTTTAACCATAGACCTAAACATATTTTCCCAATGGCTTTTGGAGCTCTTGCGAAAAAAGGAAATCTATGTGGAAAGAAAGCCAGCCAAGGGTATATCCTTGTATAGTTTTAGGGATGTGGCCCTTTTTAGGGGGGATTGCTTATTTGTAATGGGTATGAATGAAGGGGTATTCCCTAAAGTGCATAAATTAGCCGGCTATCTACAAGAAAGGGACTTGCAAACCTTTACAGATATTTTGGGATTACCAACTAAAGCCAACCATAGGAAACAGGAGCAGGGAATGTTTCAACAGCTGAAATTCCTAGCTGATCAATTGAATTTTTCCTATGTATGTGGCCTAGACCCTGAAAATGAACTACAACCTTCCCCATTTATAGAACAGCACTGTGATAAAGGCATTAAGTACTTAACAGCAGAATCTAGATATAAAAAAACACCCTACTCTAATGAACAGGGCTTTGAACAAGCTGCTTACATGAAGGGTATTGGTAAAAGGGTGGAGGGACTGCCCCATAAATTACAGGAAATATCCCAGCACTTGGATTTTCTGGCTGAGGGTGAGGAATTAGTTAATAAGGAACTTACCTCTTCCATGACCTCTTATGAGGTTGGGGTTACAACCTTGGAATCCTATGCTGCTTGTCCTTTTAAGTTTGGTTTAGAAAGATTGTTAAAAATACGTCAACCCAAGGTTAAGGAAGAGTCCCTTGACCCTAGGCGAACTGGTACAATGCTTCACAGAATAATTGAAAGGTTTTACAAAGAACTGGGGGTATTGGGTCAGAAATTTGCCCTTTTATCTGAAGAGAAAAAAGAACAGGGTGAGAACATACTTCTAAAAATCTTTGAAGATGAGTGGAAAAATGTCCAAGAACAGCATTGGGACATGTTGTCATATGACTTAGAGCTGGAAAAAGTCAATTGGACTAATATGCTAAGAAAATGGTGGGTGGCGGAAAAAATTCTGTTTTGGAATAACAAAGACCTAGAAAATATGCAGCTATTTAGGTTGGAGGAAAATGTGAAGATAGAACTGGATTTGGATGATCAAACAAAGATTACATTGGTTGGAAAAATAGACAGGATAGATTTAGATGAAAACGGATTTGTGGTTTACGATTATAAATCCGGTGAGGCGAAACTGGATTTCCCCAAGGAAGTGGTGCTAGGGCTCAAACTACAAATTCCCCTTTATATCATGAGCATCCAAAGGAAGATTAATGCAGGTTTATATCCTGAGATAAAGGTATCTAAGGATATCACAGCCCATGGAGGTGCCTATATATCCTTGAAGAAACCTAAAACTAGGGCATCAAACAGTGTGTGGCGCACAGAACACGTTGTAAGGAATAATCCCTTTAAAATTTATCATAGTGCAAACAAAGAGGAATCCTTAGATGGGGAAATCTTGTTATCCAAATATAATCTTAAAGAAAAAATCAAAGAGCTTTGGGAAAAAAGTAGCTTTCACTACTCAGTAAAACCCTTGGTATGTTTTCCCAGCTGCCCCTATAACGGCATTTGTAGGGTAACTGATGAACTTAAGGAAGAAGGGGAGGTAACGGAAGATGGCAATTAAAATGAATTTTAATGATGAGCAAAAAAAGGCCATAGAAAGCGAAAAACCCCTTGTACTTATTTCAGCAGGAGCTGGTTCAGGTAAAACAAGGGTATTAACAGAAAGGTTTCTATATCTTTGTAATAAAAAGCTAAGGGAAATCCTAGGGGATGAAAAACCTGGTATTGGAGCTGAGGTTAAAGAAATTGTAGCCATAACCTTTACTGAAAAGGCAGCTAGGGAAATGAAAAAAAGAATTAGAGAGAGGATAAATTCTGAGCTTTTAGAAGGGGAAAATCTGGAAGAAGGGAATCGCAAAGAAAAAACAGTTGCTTTTTGGAAGGAACAAAGGGAAGCTGTGGACTCAGGATTTATAACCACTTTCCATAGTTTCTGTCACAAGCTATTACATCAATTTGCCTTCAAGGCTAACCTATCTCCTAGCTTTTCAGTGATGGATGATACTAAATCAAAGCTACTTAAAAACCAAACCTTCAATGAAATCTTCTCCAATGATAAAAACCATAACAGCTGGCGGCTGTTGTACAAATATTACAGTAAAAGGCAACTGAAGGATTCTGTATTAAGGATATATGATCAAATACAGGAAAACCCCAAGTATGATGTTAATGGGTTTATTGAAAGCCTTGATATAGAATTATCCATTGATAATCAACTCCAATTTATTGAGAAGTTTAAAAAGAATATACTAATTAGCTTTTATGAACAGGCCAGGGAGTGTGTTGAACAATTTCCCAGTGTGGGATCCGTTAAAGGGAAGTTAGCTGTATATTTGCCCAAGGTTTCAGACCATGTGGAAAACATAAATTTAGATGAGCTTAAAGCCGATGAATGCTTTAAATTGATATGTGAAGTAATTCCAACTGCAAATGGTGCTTGGAAGGAATCAGCGCCTAGCTTTTATGAATTATGCTTTGTACATTTGAAATCCTTAAAAGAAAGCTTCAAAAAGTACCAAGGGTTCCCTACAGAAAAATTAGAGGACTTTTGTAAGATTATTGGTCTATTTTCCGATGTTCTCATGAATTTTCATATGGTTTATCAGCAGAAGAAAGAAGAAAGGGCCGCATTGGATTTTGCTGACTTACAAAAAAAAGCCATTGGCCTTTTGAGGGATGAAGAGGATATCCGTACCTTTTGTCAAAGGGAATACAAGCATATCATGGTGGATGAATTTCAAGATACCAACGGCTTACAAATGGGGATGTTGGAGTATATCAAGCCCCACAATCGTTTTATAGTGGGGGATGGAAAACAATCCATTTATCGATTCCGTGGGGCAGATGTGACTTTGATGAACACCTTAGAGGATGAGATAAAAGGAGATCCGAGGTTTGATTTCATTGATATGGGGAAAAACTACAGGAATTGTGATTCCATAATCCAATTTGTCAATGAGTTATTTAAAGGGCTTATGGTTAAAACCCCTGATACCATGGGCTTTGGAATTAATTATAATCCACTTATTAGCAATCGTAATGAGGAATTTGAAACACACCCCCATAAGAAGGTTGAGCTGTTGGTATTGCATATAGAAGATGGAGCAGATGGGGAATATGAAACAGAGTTTGACCTACTAACTGAGCGGATGCTGGAAATCTATAATAAGGGTAGCGAAATAGTTAAAGATAAAGTAAAAATAGAGGGACAAGAAAAGGATGTATGGCGTAGTGCACAGTGGAGGGATTTTGCAATCCTTTTGCCATCTAGAACAGGGCTAGGAGATTTGGAAAAAAGGCTCAATAATAAGAACATTCCCTATGTGGTCCATGGAGGAATAGGTTTTTATCAAAAGCAGGAAATCAAAGATATGTTAAATCTTTTGAGATTCATTGCAAGACCCTGGGAAAGTGTATATATCCTTGGGCTTTTGAGGGGACCAGTTTTCCAATTAAATATGGAAGATTTTTTCACCATAAATAACTGTTTAGATGAAGAAAGGGATTTACCTGAGTTTATATTTAGTCAAAGCTATAAAGGTTGTGATGGATTAACTTCTAACCTTAAGGATAAGCTTGATAGTTTCTATGAGCTATTTGTAAAGTACGTGCCCCTAGTTCCTCAGCAATCATTTAAAGAAACCCTGATGGAAATATTTGAAGGAAGTGGGTTGAAAACTACTTTATTGCTACAGAAAAACCCACTGCAGTTGGTTAAGAACGTGGAAAAACTAATTGATGTTATGTCATCACAAAATGCCCATTCTTTGGAAGAATTATTGGAGCAGGTGGATATTTTAGCTCAGTTAAGTGATAAGGAAGGGGAAGCAGAGGCGGAGATCCCTGAAGGTAATATGGTGAACATTATGACTGTCCATGCTTCAAAGGGTTTAGAATTCCCCATAGTTTGTCTTCCTAAACTAAACCGTAAGCCAAAATCAGATAGTGAATACTTTTATTATGATGAAGAAAGTCATATAGTTGCTAAGTTTAAGGAAGAAAATAATGAAGACCCATTTGAAATGGATGAATTTATAACTCCGTGTTATGGATTGGTACAAGAAAAGGATAAAGTGGCTGCATTGGAGGAGTCTAAAAGGCTTTTCTATGTGGGAACCACAAGGGCAAGGGATTATTTGATTATGTCCACAACTGATAAAAAAACAAACAATACGTGGTATTCCATGTTTAATTCATGTTTAGAAACCAATGACAAGCTAAATGAGTATGTGGTACTAAAAACCCAAGGGGATGTGCCTAGACAAAATGCGGCTATGTTAGAAGAAGATGTCTTTATGGCACAGGTTAACCAAGGGGAAACACAAACACCTTACACCTTTTCTGTTTCAGAAATAATGCTTTTTATAAATGATCCACAAAAGTATTATGATGAGTATATTTTAAAGGTTAATCCAGATTGGTTTAAGGTGTCAGGCTCCCAAACCTACACAGAAAAGATCATAGCAGGTTCAGAGTTTGGTACCATTGTCCATAGGGCATGTGAGCTTTTAGATCAGGGTTTTAGTCAGCATGAGGCAGTGGAGGAAAGTTTGGGGTTTTTGGATGATGATGAGGTTGTAAATTTGGAGGAATACAGTAAAGAAGTATTTCTTTTACTGGAAAAATACAAAGAAATACAAGGTTTAGACATCGGTGAGCATGTGGTCAGTGAATACGGCTTTGCCACAGAGATCGCTGGAGCCTATGTGGTGGGAGAAATCGATAAGGTTTATGAAAAGGATGGGTATTATCATTTGATGGACCTTAAGACAAACATAATAAATGATGAGGATGATTTAATTCAGAAATATATGCCTCAGATTTACCTATACAAGCTGGCTTATGAACAAGAAAATAATGTGGAGGTTAAAGAAGTTTCGCTGTTTTTCATGAGGCTAGGGAAAAATGGCCTAAAAACCCTATCACCCAACGGTGATTATGAAAACCAAGTCAAAGAGGCAATACTAAAAATGTCTGAGCTTAAAAGAAATAATGCAGGAAGAAGTCAGTATAGGGCAGAAATAATTTAGCCACGGATCTTCACTGATCTTCTCGGATATGGTGGCTCTTTTTGTGGGTCCTTTGTTTAACCACTGAAACGACTACTTATTGCAACATGCAGGGTCGTAGGGCTTGAATTAATTTATGAACTGATGCTGGGTCATTTTTTTAAATTTTAAATTTTAAGACCCAGCAGTAAGCCCAGATGGTTAGATTCAGTGTGTTTCCGATGCCATTTGTTTTAAAGTATAAATGACAAAAACCTTTGACACTGTTAAGAATGACCATTTTGTGGGTCCCACAG
>CAYYRM010000167.1:0-5861 GCA_964474005.1 uncultured Eubacteriales bacterium | reverse complement strand
GTGAACCTTCCATATATCCTAGAAGGCGTTTATTAAATTCTTCAGGAGTATTTAGACCCATCTTTAGTGCACGGAGATTCATGGCTGCCACTTCCATGATTATGGCTAAGTTTCTTCCTGGAGCTACGGGTATTTCTAATAAAGGGATATTAATACCTAATATCTCATAATGATTTTTATCCAAACCAAGACGCTCGTAGCTCTTCCCTTGTTGCCAAGCCTCAAGTTTTATTACCAAATCTACTTCTTTATGCCCCCTTACAGAGCCCATACCAAATAACTTTACTATGTCTACCAGGCCTATGCCTCTAATTTCAAGTAAATGTTTTAAAATCTCAGGAGGTGAACCAATTAAAGATTTTTCTCTAACTCTTTTTAATTCCACTGCATCATCGGACACCAATCTGTGTCCCCTTTTTACCAATTCCAATGCCGTTTCACTTTTTCCTATACCACTTTGTCCAGTTATCAAAACCCCTACACCATAAATATCTACCAAAACTCCATGAAGGGTTTTAGTTGGTGCTAACAAATTGTCTAAAAGTTCAGTTAGCAAACTTAAAAACCTAGTGGTTTCTAAATCAGATCCCAGTATAGGAATCTTTTTGTCCAATGCAGCATCTAAAATACTTTTTGGTGGCTGAAATCCCCTTGTTAAGATTATACATGGAACTGGATTTACCAAAAGCTTTTCTGCCCTTTCAAATTGAATTCTCTCATCTAATGATTTATAAAAGGAAAGCTCTGTTTTTCCTAACACCTGGATTCTATCCACAGGATAATGCTCAAAATAACCCGCCATCATAAGGCCAGGTCTACTGATATCGCTAACTGAAACATGACGTTCAAGGTATTCTTGGCCATAAAATACCTTAAGATTCATTTCCTTTTTTATAAGTTCTATACTAACTTTTTTCATTCATTGATACCTCCTTCATCCTATAAATTATATATGGAAAAATTTATATAGTCAAAAAAACCATCCTGACAGGATGGTTTTACAGTTCGATTGGTATAAAGGTTAATATGTTACTGACCAGTTGGTGGTATGATTTCTGTAGGTACATTGAAATCTTGGATAGTCATCTCTGTAACCAGGGAAAACTTACCTGAAAACTCGTTTATAAATAAATCTATTTTTGACAAACCACCATTTCCTTCGTCTATGTAAAAGGAAACTTCTATAATAACTTCTTCCACTATGTCTAGTAGCTCTGGTATGAAATTCTCTATATAGTATGCTACTCCACTATCTGTCAATGCCCCAGATATGACCACATGGTTACGTCTATTTATTCTTGCAGGGTCTTTAAGCACTTCATAATTCCCATATTCCATTAACTCAATTATCCTATTTGGAGTATTAATAAATGCTTTTAACTCTGTGGCTCCTCCAGCCTCTAAAGAAATCCACTTGTTATCATTGCCTTTTATATAGCTTTGTTCAGGTGTTTTATAAACCTCTAAGCGATACTCTGCGGCATTACCTATAAAATAGGTTTGCTCTGTTTGCATAAATTGTACCCCTTTAAGATTTACTGTTGCTAAAAGCTCATCCCTCTGAATTATGGTTTTAAGTAAAAAAACCACATTTTCTTTAGCTTGGAACTCTCCTTGAATCTTACTGAGTGTCACGTTTGGGGTTTGGTTGCGATAATTAGCACTGCACCCTGTAAAAAATAATGCAAAAATAATAATTAAAGCTACGTATTTTACCTTTTTCATTGGAATAATTAACTCCTCTCAGTTATATAGGTTATCTTATTTGTAAAACTTTATTAGCTGTACACTAACTCTATATAAGTTAATAACTTACAAAAATTTATATTCAAACCATGTTAAAAATCCATATAATACTATTTTGCTTTAGAAAATCTAACAAGGGCTGTAAAATAGCTGAAAGGTTTGTTTATGGCCCTTCATGCTCATTATCTTATTCTCCTTTGGTGATACCTTTAATATTTATACGAAATCCAGTTTCTTTTTATAGGGGTAATTAGATATATGTCACATATTTTTTTAAAAAATATATACTGAAATATACCACAAAGGAGGATTATCTATGAAAAAGACACTTTTAATTTCTTTTTTGTTAATTTTTATTATGACGATTACGTTAATTGGTTGTACCCCAAAAGAGGAAACTTTACCAAGGGTTAGGGTATCTGAGGTTATTCACTCTGTTTTCTATGCTCCCCAGTATGTAGCTTTACATTTAGGATTCTTTGAAGAAGAAGGCATTGATGTGGAATTGGCTGTATCTTGGGGTGCTGACAGAGGAGCTGCAGCACTTCTATCTAACAGTGCAGACATCGCCCTATTTGGCCCAGAAGCCGCATTATATATAGCCAGGGAACAAGCTGATACAAAACTTATTGCATTTGCTCAGCTAACCAAAAGAGATGGGTCATTCTTTGTTGCAAGGGAACCTATGCCCGATTTTAGTTGGGAAGACGTTAAGGGAAAAGTAATTATTGGAGGACGTCCTGGTGGGGTTCCTCAAATGGTTCAAGAATATGTCCTTCATAATAACGATGTAGTACCACATGTAGATGTGGAAATTATCCAAAACATCGATTTAGCCGCAACTGCAGCCGCATTTGCCAACGGTGTTGGAGACTTTGTCCAACTGTTTGAACCAGGTGCTTCTAGTATAGAAAAACAAGGAGTTGGACATGTGGTGGCTTCCTTTGGTGAAGCTGGTGGTGAAGTTCCTTATACTGTTTATCACGCCACACAAAGGTATATAAATGAAAACCCCGATATTATTCAAGCTTTCACCAATGCCATTTACCGTGCACAAATTTGGGTTCAAAACCATACAGCAGAAGAAATAGCAGAAGTTATAAAACCTTCTTTCCAAGAGGATGATTACGATTTAATAGTAAAAGCTGTTCAAAGATATAAGGACACAGACACGTTCAGTGCTGATCCGCTGTTAAGACCTGATGCGTTAGATACCCTACAAGATATAGTAATCTTCTCAGGTGAACTGGATCGAAAGGTTTCCTATGATTCTGTGGTTGATCCAAGGTTCGCCAATGAGGCCATGGAAAATATCCAATAAAGATATATTAGACAAAATTAGACAAAATCCTGCAAGAAGTGGCTAAAAATTAGCCACTTCTCATATTTAATATTTTTTTCAAATGCACCCCTTTGGACATTTTTCATACACTACAGTAAGAATTCAATAAGGAGGGTTCAAAATGAGCGCTAGTACTTTACAACTTTGTGATGTTTCGGTAACTTTCATGACCGATGTAGGTGGTACTGAGGCCATTAAAGATATTAACTTAACAATTAAACAAGGAGAGTTTATATCCATAGTGGGGCCTTCAGGTTGTGGAAAATCTACCCTCCTATCAGTTATCGCAGGGCTGATTAAGCCCACCAAAGGTCATGTTGTCATGGATTTTAAGACTTCTGGATATATGTTCCAACAAGATTTTTTACTTCCATGGAGAACAATAAAGGATAACACTTTATTAGGATTAGAAATCAAAGGTGTAAAAAGTAAAAAGAGGGTAGAAACAGCTCTAAATCTTTTGAAAGGCCTAGGATTGGAACATTTTGTTAATTATTTACCTGGTCAACTATCAGGCGGAATGAGACAAAGGGTGGCCCTTGCTAGAACATTGGCCATGGAGCCTGATATATTATTACTTGATGAACCATTTTCCGCCCTAGATTATCAAACAAGGCTAAATATACAACAAGAGGTCAGTCAAACATTACGGTCCACCAAAAAAACAGCAATTTTAGTAACCCATGATATTTCCGAGGCAATAGCCATGGGCGATAGGGTAATAATTCTTTCTAAAAGACCTGGAAATGTTATAGAGGACATTAAGCTTAATTTAAAATGTGATTCCAGTGATCCCTTCAATAGAAGGAAAGCTCCCAATTTTGGAGAATATTTCAACAGAATATGGGAGGTGCTAAACAATGAACCTAAATAATCTTAAAAAAATTGTTGCAAGAAAAGCAGAGAGCGAAGAACATCGGGATTTTTTATTTAACAAAAGACTTAAATCCTTTTTTGTTGTTTTTACTCAGATATCACTTTTAGTACTTTTTTTAGTAGTATGGGAGCTGGCAGCAAATCACGGTTTAGTAAATACATTTCTAACAAGTAAACCATCAAAGGTATATGCCACCATTTTACGTCTACATTCTACAGGACAGCTTTTCCATCACATACAAGTAACTGCTTGGGAAACTGCTGTCAGTTTTATCTTAGGAACCCTAATTGGGACTTTTATTGCAGTTATTTTATGGTGGTGGAAATTCTTAAGTAGGGTATTAGACCCATATTTAATAGTTCTTAATAGTTTACCCAAAGTTGCGTTAGGTCCACTTTTTATTATAATTTTTGGACTGGGATTTAAAAGTATTATCGCCATGGCATTGGCTATAACCGTAATTTCCACAACCATAGTTGTGTATTCTGGTTTTTGTAATGTAGATAATAATTATTTGAAACTGGTTAAAACCTTTGGTGCAACTAAAGTTGATTCCTTTAGAAAGGTTGTCCTTCCTGCAAGTGTTCCTACCATAGCTTCGGCTTTACGAGTAAATTTAGGTCTTTCATGGGTAGGTGTAATTGTAGGTGAATTCCTAACTGGTAGAGCAGGTCTTGGTTATTTAGCCATTTATGGTGGCCAGACGTATCAGATGGATTTGGTTATTACCAGTGTATTTCTTCTAGGCTTATGTTCCGCAGTATCATATCAATTATTGGTATTATTAGAAAGCAAAATAAAGAGAAAATATAGTTAAGAAGTGGTATTTATGCCACTTCTTAACTATTAAAATTTCCTCTGTATTCTTGAAACTTGTTTTTAATTTCTGTATTATCTTCAAAGAAAGACAATAATATTTGAATGTTAGTAAAGACTTTGGTACTTAGATTATGTTCCATGGTCTCAATTTCCATCAGAGAAGGTTTGGTCTCAGATATAAATGTTAAAAACTCTTCCACTATTTTATGTCTTTTTAAAAGGTATGAGCCCAACTCCTTACCTTCTTCAGTCAATGTAATAATTCCATATTTCTTATATTCTAACAGTTGTAGTTGTGATAGTTTTTGAACCATTTTTGTTACTGAGGAATCCTTAACATTTAGTTTTTCAGCTAATGTTTTTATTCTAACATATCCATCCTTTATACATAACCGATAGATCATCTCTAAGTAGTCTTCCATACTAGGAGTTAGCAACTTTTTATTTTTAGTAATCAGCTGATAACCACGAACCGTATGAAACTTATTATCCATTTAACCACCTTCTTCTAAAATGGTTATTATATTGTAGCATAATATGTTCTTACTAATAATATTCCTATTTATTTATCTTATGACACAAAAAAAGAACAGGTTGAACCTGCCCTTTAGGATTTTTTAACATATTCAATGTATTTCTTTAAGCTGGAAGTTAAATTTTTCTTCTCTCCCTTTTTATAAACAGAATTATGATCTATTTCTTCCATAAGTCTATTCATTTTTGTATCTGATTTACATATGTTATCAAGGTCAATATTGAAATCCTCTTCTATTTTATTACACCAACATATCCTATTAGTAACGGCCTTCGCACCTAAACCTAAACCTTCTAACCATCTTCTAAAATCATCTCTCTTCAATTAACCACCCCCAACAAATGCTCTATACTAGAGTGTATTCTTGTCTGTGGTGGAATATGTGAAAGGATAAGAGATGATTGAATTTTAACTTTTAATATGGAGCTAAAACCAAAGGCATGCTAACGGTGATTTTTAAAAGAGATTTCACGGATTACGCGCCGATCTCCCATATTGCCCTAGCACTGTGGTATCAGTGTTCCAATACATAAAAATAAAGG
>CAYYRM010000166.1:0-5863 GCA_964474005.1 uncultured Eubacteriales bacterium | reverse complement strand
AGATTATGGAGCTCTCTGATATCAAGCATGTCAGCTAATTTTGCCTTAGCCAACTCCCTTAAGCGCAAAATCTCAAGTTCCCCAATCTTATATGCTGTGGCTTGCCCAGGCATTACTATATATCGTTCAATTTCAACAATAACACTATCTTTGTCTACCCCTGTGTTTTCTAACATATAATCAATGGCCTCTTCCCTGGTCCATCTTTTGTGATGGATCCCTGTATCCACCACAAGCCTAACTGCCCTAAAAAGCTCTGATGAAAGATAACCTAAAACACTGAAATCATCACTAAAAAAGCCATATTCATAAGCTAATTTTTCCGCATATAACGCCCAACCTTCAGCATAAGCCGTAAAAGGAATTACCTTTCTAAAAGTAGGTAAGCCCTTTAATTCCTGCTGAATTGCCAGCTGAAAGTGATGTCCAGGAATGGCTTCATGATATGCTAATGTCTCCATATCAAACTTGTTCGGTAATTTTGATAAATTAGCGTAGAATATCCCTGGTCTTGAGCCATCCATGGCAGGTAAATTATAATATGCCCCTGGTGCAGTTTTCTCCTTAAACTGGGGGATACGCTCAACAATAACCTTTGCCTTCGGCCTAATATCAAATAAATGTTCAAGATTTTGATCAATTTTATCAATAATATTTTGATAATCTATTAACACCTGTTTTCTACTTTCATCATTGTCTTCATATTTAAAACGAAGTTCTTCACTTAGCTCCATCATATGCTCCTTAATGCTTTTACCCTCATATCCCAATTTAGCTAGGATCTCCTTCATTTGACTTTGAATTCTATCCACCTCTGTAAGACCAATGTTATGAATTTCCTCCGCTGTCAATTGTGTTGTTGTATAATTCTTTAGCAGGTACTGATAATACTCATCTCCATCGGGGAGCTTCCACACACCATCATCAGTGGTGGCTTTATTTTTTAACCCTGAAAAATAATCTATCAATATATCATAAGCTGGATAAACGTTATTTTCTATTTGTTTTATAGTATCGTCTAGTAAGCTCTCTTTATCTTCTTGGCTTAGGGATTCTATTTTACCAAGCTTTTCTTCAATATTCTTATACAAGAAATTTTCCTTTGGTTCCATGGAAATAAATTGCTTCATTTCATCTAAAACCTTATCAAACACAAACTTAGGGGGTATTACTCCTAAATTTTCTCTAATTTCAAGCCCATCTTTAATCTGCTCAAATTTTCGTTTAAACTGCGATAATCGGATATTATAATACTGGGCATCCCTCTTATTGTTGATTTGATGGGTGGATGCCATAAATGACGGTAGTTGATTTTGTGCACCAAAAAGCTGATTCACAGGATAGTTATTATACATAAAACGTTGCCCCTCAACGATGTCCTTTAGATACCACTCCATTATATCATAGGAAAGCTTTTGTTTAGGTTTTAACCTCCATCTTTCATATGTTAACAAAGTCTGTAAATCTTTTTCTACTCTTTTGTTTTGCTTTTTGATGTAGGAGTCTGACTCATTGTTTAATTTTTTGTTATGACCATTTATTCCTACTCTCTCTAAAATCCTTAGCATACTCAAAATTTCAGGGTTTCCAAAGGCAAACCTAAGCATAATTCGTTCAAAAAAATGATTAATATTAGCTGGCTTTAAGAATATTAATCGAATAAGCCATATGAAACCCATTGATAGAAACAAAAACAGAAACCATATTCTTAGATCTTCCATCGCGATCCCTCCATTTTTTAACCTTCAATTCCATTATATTTCTTAATATTCAACCAATATGTTGAATATCCTGCTTTTTCCCTTATTTACTTTAAAAAGATATCCCCCCTGCTTCCTTGCAGAGGGGATAAAATATAACTATACTTATTATCCAAGCTAGTCTTGTCTAATAATCACTTTCTTACCTTCTATCATTAAACCAACATCCCTAAAAACGCAACCAATTCCATCTAAGCCATTTCATAAACCTATCTGGATTATTGAACTTATCTTCTTCAAACGGTTTTTCTAATCCATGGGTCTCATAATTTATAATACGGTATAAGCTCCCTTGGTCTATCCGAAAAACCACATCATGGTATGCTAAGTTTATGGTGATACCAAAATTCTCGTAATAATATGATTTCAAAAGTAAAATATATTCCCCTCCCAAAATAAAATCACCAGAAATATTTATAACATTATTTCCTCTTCCTTTAAAATACTCCTCAACTTCAAATTCATATAGCATACCGCCATGAAAATTTTGCACTGATATTACTTTACCCCTAACAATCAAATCTGTCCTTCTCATATGTGCCCTAAGTGTTGGCTTGTAAAAATAATCAGCTTCATAACTAGGTGTATATACATTTGTATCCTGAAGTGTTGGTCCCGTTATGTTAATCAATAGCAAAAGCATTAGAATAACTAAAATAAACCCTAACTTCTTTCTCCCCATTAATTTCCCCTCCTTTTCCTTTAGACCAAATAAGCAGTAGAAAAGTTTCAGTAATTTTTTATTTTCTTATGTATATACTTTACTAAAATACAAAAGGAGAGGGTAAAATGAGCAAATGTAATTGCACTCCAACACAACGTAACAAACTTGATGTTGTCTTAGAACTCACATTATACTATCTTGACACACTACATGAAGATGACATAACATATGATGAGATTGAAGAAACCTTTACAAGAATACATAGAATTGTAAATAGTGTACATCCCATTTAACCATGAAGGTATAAACCTACATGGTTTTTTTTTTATTAAAGTCATTAGGCCAAATTATTGTAATCCCTATTAGTAACGCCAATAAATACAGATATAAACCATATTCAATATTGCTCACTAAATAGTGGACCAACGTCCCTCCCCCACACAATGCTATGGAGATCATAAGGATACTTGTACTTTTATCCTTCAATGTTTTAACCTCTTGGGAGAATAAATACTCGCCTTTAACAGCCCTATAGCCAAATATCATTAAGAGAATTGTTGCTAAAAATACTATTATAATATCAACTATAACACCCATGCCAAAAATCCATAAAAAAATACTACTTACCAATATAAAAGGGGGCATGATATACTTAGACATTAAAGCCTTCAAAGCCCCTTTATGCATTTTAGATTTGTCAGCAATGGGCAAAACCCTGTAAATCCAAGAACCCCTAAGATTTTCTGAAGTGGTCAGTATGGGAATAGATGTCCCAAAGAACAGTACAGAAACATACATCACTAGGTGATAATTACTTTCCCTTAAAGGGTCTGCAATGTCCTTTAAAGAACCACCCATGTAAACTAAGTTAAACAGAAATATTAACGGGAAGATAACAGCAAAGGCCAAACCTGGGAGGAGCCTAAGCTTTAAACTTCTCTCCCCTGCAATCATTCTGAGGGTAAACTCATAGAAAACCCTTTCCTCTATGTTATAGCAAAATAGCCCTGAAAAAAATCGTCTCCTTTTTATACTTTTTAACTCATCTTTTTTACTAACCCTACTATTGTCATTGAGCTTAGATAGGTTTTTTTCGAAAAAAGGAGCTACTTTTTTAATGTATATTCCCAGTAACCCCAAAGAACCTACTACACCTGTAATTGTAAGGAATACATAACTGGTCTCCAGTTGACCTTCAATAAATAAACCAAAGGGAGCACTAAACCAAGATGGGGGAATAAGAAAACTCCACCAAGTAGGATTGTGAACAACCTCAAAATCAATTATACTAAAGGCCCTCCCCACAAACTGATAAACCACAGCCATAAAAATAGTAAAACCAATCTGAAAATAATTAATTATATCTTTGAGCTTTTCACCGTCGAAAAATTTTAAAATTAAATAATAGAGCATGGATGTTAAGAATATGGAAAAGCCCAGCAAAAACCCCAGTTGGACTAAAAAAATCAATGTAAACAACAATCCATACATAATGGTACCTGCAATCAACACAGGACCACATAACACAAGGGTAATGGTCAAAAGGTAAATTACAATGTGTGTTATCTTAGCAATATTTAAAGTCTTTAAATCCACTGGCTTTGGTAGCAAAATATTTTTTTCCTTCACATCAAGCATTACGGAAGAAAAGTCAGTAATTAGTGCTGAAATTATCATAAAAATTGCCATGGCATATATCATATTCATTTTAAAAAACAATGGAAATGGTGGAATAAAAAACAGTAATAAAAAGACACCCATGATGGCATATAACAATAACGACTTAAACAAAAAATTCCCTTCACCTTCAGTCTCATTAACCATCATTGTGGGGACCCTACGTTCATCCATTATTAGCTTCACATTTAAGATGCTCCGCATCTTAGGGTAGTCCACACCCAAAAGTAAAAAAATAAACTTAACCTTATCCAATATTTTTAGTACAAGTTTTTCCTTCATAAAATCTATACCCCCTGAACAGTTTTAACGAACTGTTCAGCTATCTCTTTATGCTTATGAAATCCAGTTAATTGATTAAATATCCCTTCTAAAGACCCTTCCCTACTCATCTCTTTTAACTGCTCAAAGGTCCCATCAGCAACAATCTCACCATTGTTTATCAATATAATCCTACTACTAAGCTTTTCCACCACCTCCATGATATGTGAGGAATAAAATATGGTTTTCCCCATACTTGCAAGCTCAGCTAATATTTCCTTAAAAATCATTACACTGTTGGCATCTAACCCATCGAGGGGTTCATCTAAAAAAAGTATCTCAGGATTATGTATTAGGCTGGCAATGATCATAAGTTTTTGTTTCATACCCTTAGAATAAGATGATATCCTTGAATAATATGCATCTTGGATGCCAAAAAGCTTCATCAAAGCCTCACCCTTTTTATCCACCACTTCTGGTTTGAGACCATATAACTCACCCACAAAATTTAAATACTCAAAACCAGTTAATGAGTCGTAAATTTCACCTGATTCAGGCACATAACCCACCTTATATTTATAATTAGTACTTTGGGAAATCTCTTCACCTAAAATCTTCACAGATCCCCTATATCCATCTACAATCCCTAGCATGATTTTTACAGTGGTACTTTTTCCGGCACCATTTGGTCCAATATAACCTATAATTTGACCTTTTAGAATATCAAGATCAATTCTCTTAAGTACCTCGTTTACACCGTAGTACATAGAAAGTCCTCTAATCTGTACCACTGGCTCATTGACATTTTCCATGGATATACCCTCCTGTCATAAACTATCTATAACATCTTCTATATTATTATACAAAATCCTGCAAAAATTAAAAAAGGTTCTAGCCTTGGCTAAAACCTTAAACACTATTGATGCAGTTTTTTGTAGTTATGTCTAATTCAATTCGCTAGTTTGCAGTCCTAAAAAAGAAAAAATAGTATCTGTGGTTAAATGCTCCCATTTCTAATAAATAAAAGTCTTTTAGTTTCCTAACAGACTTTATTTACTAAATAGATGCAAATATTCACCATACCCCTCTTTTTCCAAATCCTTTACAGGAACAAATCTAAGGGCAGCACTGTTAATACAATACCTCAACCCACCTTTTTCAATAGGTCCATCATTAAACACATGTCCCAAATGGGAGTCCCCTTCCTTACTCCTTACCTCAATCCTGTGCATATTGTGACTAAAATCAGCCTTTTCTTTAATCACCTTCCTATGCACAGGCTTTGTAAAACTGGGCCAACCACACCCGGAATCATACTTATCCTTGGAAGTAAAAAGTGGCTCCCCAGAAACAATATCCACGTATATTCCCTCTTCCTTATGATCCCAAAACTCATTTTGAAAGGGCGGTTCAGTCCCATTCTCCTGAGTAACCCTATACTGTATATCAGTAAGTTTCTTCTTCATAAGTCACCTCCTTCGGGGTCAGGCTTTAATAATTT
>CAYYRM010000165.1:0-5873 GCA_964474005.1 uncultured Eubacteriales bacterium | reverse complement strand
GTCGAGTTTATGATGTAATATCATTTTATACAGCTTTGAGCTCAGAACCTAGAGGTGAACATGTAATTCAAATTTGTGAAAGTACAACCTGTTATATTAATAAATATGAACGAATAAAAGATTTCCTAGAAAGAGAATTAGGTATTTTGGCAGGTGATACTACATCAGATAAGAAGTTCACCTTAGAATTAAGTCCATGCTTTGGTGCCTGTGATGTATCACCAGCTATAAAGATTGGACCAAAGGTCTATGGTAATTTAGATGAAGTAAAAGTTAGTAATATTATAAACAAGTATAGGGGGGATTCACATGACTAAGACAGTTAGCTTACTAACTAAAAATTTTCATAGGATTAACCCCGAATCAATAGATGATTATTTACAAGCAGGAGGGTTTACTAGTCTTAAAAAGGTAATGTCTATGTCAGTGGACGATGTTATCACTGAACTCAAAAAATCTACTTTAAAGGGTAGGGGAGGAGCTTATTTTCCAACTGGTCTTAAGTGGGATTTAGCCCGTAAAGTCCAAGGGGTGAAAAAAGTGGTAATATGTAATGCTGATGAAGGTGAACCATGTACCTTTAAAGATCGTCACCTTTTGGAGTATGATCCTTTTAGAATCATAGAAGGTTTGATGATTGCAGGATACGTTTTTGGTGCAGATACAGGTTACATTTATATCCGTGAAGAATATGAGTATTTAACCAAAAGGATGAAGAAAAATGTAGAAAAAGCTTTAGAAATGGGATACTTAGGTGAAAACATATTAGATTCAGGATTTGATTTTAAAATCAAAGTTGTTTCGGGTGCAGGTGCATACGTATGTGGCGAAGAGACCAGCCTGATTGAATCCATAGAGGGGAAAAGTGGCAGACCTAGATTAAGACCACCCTATGTTGAAAACGGAGTTTTTGGTTTACCAACCATGGTTAACAACGTAGAAACCCTGAGCATGGTTTCACTTATATTTGAAATTGGAGCAGATGAGTATTTGAAATATGGCACAAATCTAAGTCCTGGAACAAAACTTATAAGTTTAGCAGGCAACGTGTTAAAACCAGGGGCTTACGAGGTTCCCTTTGGTGTTACATTGAGGGAGATAATATATGATATCGGTGGAGGAATTAAGGATAGACGCAAATTAAAATTTATCCAGTTAGGTGGTGCTTCTGGTGCCATAATTCCAGATAGTTTGTTAGATACACCCTATTGCCATATTGAGCTAGAGAAAGTAGGGGCTAGTATTGGTTCTGGTGCTATTTTAGTGGCAGATGATTCTAACAGAATAGTGGATTATTTAAAATCCGTGCAGGACTTTTTCTTATTTGAAAGTTGTGGAAAATGTACTCCATGCCGTGAAGGAAATAGACAGCTTTCAAAAATAATAAACAGGTTTGCTCAGGACATGGCAAATGAAAAGGATTTCAAAACCGTTGAAAGGTTTGCTACTGTAATGAAGCTTTGCTCCTTCTGTGGTTTAGGTAAAACAGCGCCTACACCATTATTAACTGCTATTCAACATTTTTCTGATGAGTTTTACAGCCAAACCTAAGATAACAAAGGAGGCGAAAAAATGAAAGAATTTACCATTGTTATAGATAATATTGAGCTTAACGTTCCTGAAGAAACGACGATTTTGGAAGCAGCTAAAATGGCAGGTATTAATATACCTACTCTATGTCATCACCCTGATCAAACTATTAAAGCTAACTGTAGAATATGTCTAGTTGAAGAGAAAAGAAACAACCAATTGGTCACTGCCTGTTCCACAAAAGTTTGGGATGGTGCAATTTTAGATACCCGCTCAAAAATTGTTAGGGATATGCAAAAAGGGGTTTTAGAACTTATATTGGCGAATCACCCTCAAGATTGTTTGCGCTGTATACGTAACGGTAGTTGTGAACTACAAAATTTATGTGAAATTTACCATATTTCCAGTAGTAATCTAGAAGAAGATGTGGACTCACTTAAAATTGATGAATGTAATCCTTCGTTGGTAAGGGATCATAGAAAATGTATAAAATGTAATAGGTGTGTGGAGGTCTGTCAAGAAATACAAGATGTAGGGGTGTTGAGTCACTCCCATAGATCCACACAGTATACCATAACCCCTGCCTTTGAACGTAAGCTAAATGACACTTTATGTGTTTTTTGTGGGCAGTGCTCTGCGGTTTGTCCAGTGGGAGCCATTTATGAAAAGGATGAGATATCCAAGGTCTGGGATGCATTAGATGATCCCAAAAAACATGTAATAGTACAAATAGCCCCTGCAGTAAGGGTGAGTATTGGGGATGAATTTGGATTAGCCCCAGGGGTAACTTCCACTGGTAAATTAGTGGGAGCCTTAAGACGACTGGGCTTTGATAAAATTTTTGATACTGACTTTACAGCAGATTTAACAATTATTGAAGAGGGAAACGAGCTCTTACACAGGTTACAATCAGGTGGAACCCTTCCCATGATTACATCCTGTAGCCCAGGATGGATAAACTATTTAGAAGGTTTTTATCCTGAGCTATTAGACCATCTATCAACATGTAAATCTCCTCAGCAAATGTTCGGAGCTTTGTCTAAAACATATTACGCTGAAAAAATTGGAATCCCACCAAAGGATATTTACACTGTTTCAATTATGCCATGTACCGCTAAAAAATATGAAGCCTCTAGAGGAGAAATGTCTTCAGTGGAAGGGGTACAAGATGTAGATGTGGTTTTGACAACTAGGGAACTGGCTAGAATGATAAAACATGCCAGCATAGATTTTAAAAATGTAAAAGAAGAAGCCTTTGATCACCCATTGGGTATTTCCACTGGGGCAGCGGTTATCTTTGGAGCCACAGGTGGTGTTATGGAGGCAGCATTGCGAAGTGTATACGAAATAGTGACCGAGTCAGAATTAAAACAATTGGAATTCCATGATGTACGGGGGTTAGAGGGTATCAAAGAGGCTGAAGTTGACTTAAATGGCACTAAAGTCAAAGTGGCAGTGGCCCACGGATTAGCAAATGCCAAAAAGGTTATGGAATTAATAAAATCAGGGGAATGTGAATATACTTTTATTGAAGTTATGTGCTGCCCTGGTGGATGTATAGGCGGAGGGGGTCAACCCATTGGTAATACCATGGCTGTAAAAGATGAAAGGATTAAAGGACTTTATACAATTGATGAAAATATGACAATTCGTAAATCCCATCAAAATCCTGCAGTAAAGAGTCTATATGACGAATTCTTGCAAGAGCCATTGGGAGAATTATCCCATAAGTTGTTACACACACATTATAGGGCCAAAAATAGCATATAAGGAGGTTAGATTTTTGAACAATCAAAGTACTACGACATTTATTACTAGGACAGCCATCTTATTAGGGTTAGCTTTAATATTTCAAATAGGATTTCGTGCTTTTGCACAACCACTGGTGGGCCCATTGGTGAATTTTGTCCTGATTTTTAGTACCATTTTAGTGGGGACATCATCGGGAATAATAATTGGTTCCTTAACACCTCTGATAGCGTTTATGGTTGGGATAATGCCACTGTTCCCTGTGGTACCTTTTATTATGGTTGGTAATGCTTTGTATGTTGTAACATTTAACTCAGGTAAAGGACGTTTAGGAACATATGGTGAATACCTTGCGTTTATTTTAGCAGCTTTTGTAAAATTTGCTTTTTTATCATTTTCCATAAGATACCTAGTCACTTTATTTGTTCCAGTGGTACCGCCGCCCATGATAGCTGCACTATCACTGCCTCAATTAACAACAGCTCTTGTTGGTGGAGGCTTGGCAGTTGTGGTAGCAAAGGCTGTTACAAAGGCCATGAGAAGTTCAGAAGTTAGATTATAAAATAAAACCAAGAGCATATCATTATGTGCTCTTGGTTTTATTTTATATAAAGTTTAAAATAATTTAAAAAATTTCCACATATAAAAGGTATTTACAGTTTTTCATCGAATTAATTGTATAAGTAACTATTACTGGAAGGATGATGAATTATAATTTAACGGGGGTGAGATAATGAATATTTTTAGCTTACTAGAGGATAACAACTTTTTTAGAACGATATTTAATGTAATCCCTGTAACCGCCATGATAATGGATGAACAAGGTCGTGTGTTTAAAATCAATGAGACTGCCAGTTATTTGTTTGATGTGGATTATGATTATCAAGCCATGAAAAGCGGAACCATTTTGCAGTGTATAAATAGAAATTTAGATGAAGAGGGTTGTGGTTATAGTCGTAAATGTTGTAGCTGTGTTATAAAAAAAACAGCTTCCCAGGCCTTAAGTGGAAGTACAGTTCATAGGGCTAAGGGAAAGGTAACCATCGAAAAAAATAATATGATCTTTACCATGAGTATATTGGTTAGTTCTGCTCCTTTAGTTTACCAGGGGAAAAACTATGCAGTTACTATTATAGAAGATGTTTCAGAAGTAACGGAGTTACAGGGGCTAATACCTATTTGTGCCCATTGTTTGAAAATAAGGGATGATGAGGGTTACTGGAGGCGTATAGAAAAATATATAGAGGATCATTCAGAAGCAGAATTTACCCATGATATATGCCCCAAGTGCACAAAGGAAATCATATCAGATGCAGCAAAGTACGTAAAAGGAGTTTCCATGGGGTAGTAAATTGTGTTAAAAGCCATTTTATATAGTAGAAATTAGCTAGATTATTAAAGAGGTGTTTAAATGAATAATATAATTCGAAAGGCAACCATAGCAGACGTAAATGTATTAGGTTATATCCATGCAGAATCTTGGAAGATGGCATACAAGGGAATTATACCTGAACATGTTTTAGACAATATAACGGTGGAAAAACGGGCTAAGCGATTTTACAACGCTTTAAAAGAAGGTTCTGAAGAAAATATTATAATATCTGTGGAAGGAGACCCCGCAGGGTTTTTATGTTTGGGACACTGTAGGGATGAAGACCTTGACAAATCCCATGGGGAAATATGGGGTATTTATTTACTTTCTAAGTATTGGAATAAAGGGATAGGATCTATGTTGTTCGAACATGGCATAAATCAGTTATATGACAGGGGATATGTAAAAGTGTCCCTCTGGGTGTTAGAAGAAAATACCCAAGCCCGGGAATTTTATGAAAAAAGGGGCTTTACCTTCGATGGAACCGTAAAGGAGTTAGATATAGGGCGGAAACTTAATGAAGTAAGGTACATAAAAGAATTAAGGTAAAAGGGTTAGTGCTTAAAGGAACGAAATTTATATTTTCGTTCTTTTTGCATTAATAAAGGGAATCTATGCTGTTAGGTAGAATTATAAAAAATAACTTTAATATACTTTAGGAGAGAAGATCATATGATACAATCGCGCTGTGGGATATTATGTTCAGAATGTGAGTACAAGGAAAAAATGAATTGTAAGGGATGTGTCAACATTGATAAACCCTTTTGGGGTGAGCTATGTCCAGTTAAATCCTGTTGCGAGGGAAAAGAACATGCCCACTGTGGTATGTGCAATGAATTTCCTTGTGATTTATTAGTTCAATTTGCCTACGATAAAGAACAAGGTGACAATGGCAAACGTATAGAACAATGTAAAAACTGGAGAAGTCAGGTTTAAAACAATAAAGTTTAAAACCTTGATTAAATATCAAAAATAATGCTTTAAGGAGCATAGATAATTGCCTCCGTCGCATACAGAAATTAAAAATTTCTGTCTATCCAAAACAAACAAATCCGTAAATTAAAAAAACAGATTTGTTTCAAAGTTTTGGACATAGTGGTATTGCACTCGTGCAATAAAAGCATAAAGACAATTGCCTCCGTCGCATAGTGGTATTGCACTCGGCTTGAGACCGAGGCCCTTTGGGCTCCCAGGTTCGATTCCTGGCGGGGGCGTTTTGGTG
>CAYYRM010000164.1:0-5975 GCA_964474005.1 uncultured Eubacteriales bacterium | reverse complement strand
ATAAATAAACTGTAGACAAAAACATAAAAATAGTATAACATAATAACATAAATAGTACATACTAAAGGGAGGGATCATACCAGTGGAGCTAACTGAACGACAAAATAAAATTTTAGCCATAGTGAAGGACAACCAGCCAATTACTGGTGAAGATATAGCTCAAAAACTTTCCCTTACAAGGGCTACTTTGAGACCTGATTTGTCTATTTTAACAATGTCAGGGCTGTTAGACGCGAGACCAAGGGTTGGGTATTTCTATGTGAATAAGGGTATAAGCAGTTTAGTAGGTGAGTTTGTAAAGAAGATGAAGGTTTCAGAGGTTAAAAGTTTGCCCATCCTTATTACAGAAGGGCAAAGTGTCTATGAAGCAATTGTTACATTGTTTTTAGAAGATGTTGGTACAATATATGTGGTTAAAGATGGTTTTTTGTCAGGGGTTGTTTCAAGGAAAGATTTGCTAAAAAGTGCCATGGGTAAAGGTAATTTAGAATCTATACCTATTGATGTGGCTATGACAAGACTTCCCCATATTATTTATGTGGAAGAGGATGCTTCCGTTTATGAGGCCATGGGAAAAATAATAAATTATCAAATTGACTCGCTGCCGGTGGTTAAAAAGACAATTGTTCAAGGAAGGGAATTCTTAGAAGTCACTGGAAGGTTTACTAAAACAAATATTGCCAAACTGTTTTTAGAAATGGCAGAAGGCAAATAGGAGGATTAATGCTTATGAGTATTGAAAAAAAGCCTTATATATACGTACTATCAGATTCATTGGGTGAAACAGCTGAGCTTGTGGTAAAAGCTGCAGCAAGTCAGTATAATTCAGGACATGTGGTTATAAATAGAATACCCTATGTTACAGATAAACAGACTGTCGTTGAAACCATTGAAGAAGCTGTGAGGGATAAGGCAATGGTTGCCTTTACCTTGGTATTACCCGAACTAAGGGAGTTTACCGTAGAGTTGTGTGAAAAATTCAAACTCCCCTATGTGGACATAATGGGTCCAGTTATGAAGCAAATGGGGAAGATAACTGAAAACAAACCTAAGTATGAGCCAGGAATATTTAGAAAACTTGACTCGGATTACTTTAAAAGAATAGAAGCCATAGAATTTGCTGTAAAGTATGACGATGGTAAGGATCCAAGGGGATTGGTTAGAGCAGATGTGGTTTTGGTTGGAGTATCAAGAACATCAAAAACACCACTAAGTATGTACTTAGCCCATAAACAAATAAAGGCTGCCAATGTACCGTTGGTACCTGAGGTTAAACCACCGAAGGAATTATTTGAGATTAACCCGAAAAAGATAATTGGCCTTACTATTTCACCACACCAACTTAACGAGATTCGCAAGGAAAGATTGCTTGCTTTGGGTCTGAGAGACCATGCAAGCTATGCATCCATGGAAAGGATCTTATCAGAATTAGATCACGCAGAAAATATTATGAAGAGGCTTAACTGTCCAGTTCTAGATGTTACAAATAAAGCTGTTGAAGAAACGGCCAGTAGAATGTTACAAATTTTGAGGGATGAAAAGTAAAACAAAAATGGGAGGAAAATTCATGACACAACTTGTTTATTCATTTACACAGGGGAATAAAAGCATGCGAGAGATCTTAGGGGGAAAGGGTGCAAATTTAGCAGACATGACAACCCTTGGTTTGCCAGTGCCTCCAGGATTTACAATTACAACCAGTGCTTGTCATCTTTATTATAACAATAATAAGGAATTGACTCCTAAGTTACTTGAGGAGGTAAAAGAAGCCCTGAAGGTTGTTGAAAATCAGCTAGGAAGAAAACTAGGCTCAACAACTAACCCACTATTGGTATCAGTAAGGTCTGGAGCACCTGTTTCCATGCCTGGAATGATGGATACTATTTTAAACCTTGGTCTAAATGATGAAACTGTGGAAGCATTGGCAAAGGAGACCAGTGATAGGCGTTTTGCCTATGATTGCTATCGTAGATTTATTCAAATGTTTTGTAATGTGGTATTAAATATTCCTCACTATAACTTTGAGAGGGCTTTAGATAACGTAAAAGAACTGGCTGGGGTAACTGAAGACACCATGTTAGATGATCAGATGTTAGAAGGGCTTGTGGGTGAATACAAACAAATAATTAAAAAAATAATCAATAAGCCATTTCCCCAAGACCCCTTTGAACAATTAACATTGGCAGTAAAAGCAGTTTTTGATTCATGGAATAACCCTAGGGCCAATGTTTACAGACAAATTAACAAAATACCAGCCCATTATGGTACTGCAGTTAATATTCAATCAATGGTCTTTGGTAACATGGGAAACGACAGTGGTACTGGAGTACTTTTCACTAGAAATCCTTCCACAGGTGAAAATGTTTTGTTCGGTGAATTCCTAGTAAATGCCCAAGGTGAAGATGTGGTTGCTGGGATAAGAACTCCTCAGCCCATTGAAAAGCTAAAATCTATTATGCCAAAGATATACGACGAAATTGTTGAACTTTGCAATGGCTTAGAAAAACATTATAAGGATGTTCAGGATATTGAATTTACCATTGAAAAAGGGAAATTGTTCGTTTTACAAACTAGAAATGCCAAAAGAACTGCAAAAGCATCAGTAAAATTCGCTGTGGATTTGGTCAATGAAAATTTGTTAACAGTGGACGAGGCTTTATTAAAGGTTGACCCATATCAACTGGATAAACTTTTACATCGAACCATAGATGAAAATGTTCAAAATGAAGTAATTGCCACAGGGTTACCAGCCTCCCCGGGGGCAGCCACTGGGATGATAATTTTTGATGCGGATGAAGTAGAACAATTGGGGAAAAAGGGTGAGAAGGTATTATTGGTAAGACCTGAAACCACTCCCGATGACATACATGGAATGGTTGAAGCCCAAGGAGTTCTTACCACAAAAGGGGGAATGACCAGTCATGCAGCTGTGGTTGCCAGGGGTATGGGCAAACCCTGTGTATGTGGATGTGAATCTTTGGATATTCATTTGGAGGATCAAGTACTGAAGATTGGAGATAGGGTATTCCGTAAAGGTGATATTTTAACAATTGACGGCTCAACGGGAAATGTAATGGTGGGTGAAGTATCCTTGGTTGAACCAGAGCTCAATGAAGACATTATTACCGTATTAAAATGGGCAGATCAAAGGAGAAAACTTTCCATAAGATCAAACGCTGATACTCCTTTAGATGCCAAAAAAGCCAAAGAATTTGGAGCTGAAGGAATAGGTTTGTGTCGAACAGAGCACATGTTTATGGAGCAAGACAGGCTTCCATTGGTTCAAAAGATGATTTTAGCCGAAACCATGGAAGATAGAAAAAATGCATTGGATAAATTACTTCCTATTCAGAAAAAGGATTTCTATGAAATATTTAAAGCCATGGATGGACTCCCTGTAACCATAAGGCTATTGGACCCACCTCTACACGAGTTTTTGCCAGATGTTGGTGAATTGGCAATAGAACTAGCATTATTAAAGGAAGATAGCGGCCTGTCGAAGCAAGAGATATTTAAAAGGGAAGAGTTACTTAAAAGGGTTAAAGCCTTACAAGAAAGCAACCCCATGTTAGGGCATAGGGGCTGTCGATTGGCTATAGTATATCCAGAGATTTACCAGATGCAGGTTCATGCAATTTTCGGAGCAGTGGTTCAATTGCATAATGAGGGATTAACTGTATTACCAGAAATTATGATACCTTTAGTTGGTGAAGCTAAGGAACTTGCCATACTCAAGGAAATGATTAATGGCATTGCCATGGAATATAAAGAGAATGTTAAAGGGAACTTCGATTATAAAGTTGGTACTATGATAGAATTACCTAGGGCTTGCATTACCGCTGATAAAATAGCTGAACACGCTGAATTCTTTTCATTTGGAACCAATGATTTAACCCAAACCACTTTAGGATTCAGTAGAGATGATGCAGAAGGGAAGTTCTTACCCTCCTACATTCATCAAAAAATCTTTACAGATAATCCCTTTGCGGCCATTGATCAAGAAGGTGTGGGTGCACTAATGGAGATAGCTGTTCAAAAGGGAAGAAAAATGAAACCTAATTTAAAATTGGGAATTTGCGGCGAACATGGAGGAGAACCATCATCCATCGAATTTTTCCATAAGCTAGGATTGGATTATGTCAGTTGTTCACCCTATAGGGTACCCATAGCAAGACTTGCTGCAGCCCAAAGTGCCATTAGGAATAACTAAATAAAAAAAGGTGAAGCTTAATTTTAGCTTCACCTTTTTTATTTAGAAAAAAGTGTTAGTTATCCAGTTATATAAACCTGAAAATATTGAGCCTATACCCCTTAGGATTCTAACAAAGATGTTTGCCGCAGGAACATCTTCTAGGGCATAAACAGGTACTTGATAAACTGCCTGTTCTTCTACAAAATAGGTTATGGTACCCACTTCATCTCCCTCATTTAAAGGCGCTCTTACCCCTTCATTTAGTTCCACTACCTGAGTAACCAACGGATTGTTTCTAGGAGCCACCACAGATACATCCCTTAAGGTTCCCACAGGAATAGCTGTTTCCCTGGCCCTTGGAATAGATATATTTTCGATGGATTCATTGTTATTTGCTACTCTCAATGCTTGAAAGTTTGTGGGGATTTGAACACGAATGAAATCTTCGATTACATCGCGCCTATGGATGTCCCCTTGAGCACCCATAATAACAATGATGGTTTTTCTACCATTTATTGTAGCGGTAACAGTCATGCAATGGCCTGCCTGTCTAGTAAAACCAGTTTTTAACCCATCAACCACACCACGGTTTCTTCTTAATAATGCTTGGTAAGTTGATGGCATTAATGAATAAGGTACTCCATTTAAATTAAGATGCCATGAAGGGGGGGTATATGTTTCCATTCTTGAGAATTCTATTACCTCAGGGAAATCCATAATCAATCTTTGAGATAGTATAGCTATATCCCTTGCACTCATTTGATGACCAGGGGCGTCTAACCCATGGGGGTTAGCAAAAAAAGTATTTGTGAGGCCTAATTCCCTAGCTTTATTATTCATCATGGCAACAAAGTTAACTTCACTACCTGCAATAAATTCTCCCATGGCAATGGCTGCATCACTTGCTGAGGGAACGGCAATTGTTTTTATTAGCTCCCTCACAGACCAATTTTGACCAGGAACTAGCCATACTTGAGAATTTCCGTCCCGTTGAACATATCTTACCTGGTCTGTTATTGTAACCATATCATCCATGGATATTTGCCCGTTTGCTATGGCTTCAAATATCAAATACATTGTCATTACCTTAGTAATACTTGCAGGTGCATATGGAATATCTGCATTATGCTCATACATAATATACCCAGTTTCAGCATCTATAACAATATAGGAGTTTAAACCTAAATCATCAGCATATACTAAAGAACTAGGAATAATCATTGCAAAGCAAAGTATAATAGTTGTTACAAAAATAATCCATTTTTTCATTTAAAAACCTCCTGTACGCTATAGTTGTATAATACACAGTTTGTTACAAAATATACATATATTCTTGTGCCTTTACTTCTCAAAAAAAGGATTATTAAATCTTTTGTTGAAGTATTATAGTGAGGTGAGAAATTTGACCATTAGGGAAATAAGTGAAAAATATGAAGTTTCATCGCTAAGTCCTTTTGCCACCAAAAGTATTAATACTAAAGGCAGGAAAAAAGAAGAGAAACCTTGTGAAATACGTACTGATTTTCAAAGGGATCGTGATAGGATATTACATTCAAAAGCTTTCCGTAGGCTTAAACATAAAACGCAAGTCTTTATTTCCCCAGAGAGTGATCACTTTAGGACTAGGCTTACCCATACACTAGAAGTTAGTCAGATTTCTAGAACCATAGCAAGGGGTTTAAGATTAAATGAAGATCTAACAGAAGCCATTGCCATTGGTCATGATCTAGGACACACACCTTTCGGCCATGCAGGTGAAGAGGCCCTTAACTCAGTGGCAAGT
>CAYYRM010000163.1:0-6039 GCA_964474005.1 uncultured Eubacteriales bacterium | reverse complement strand
AGAAATACAGGGGGCTCAGGTATAGGGCTATCGATTGTAAAAACCGTTGTGGACCTCCACCGGGGTCGTATCGAGGTACAAAGTGAGCTTGGTAAAGGTACTAAGTTTATAGTGTCATTGCCAAAATTAAGATTTTAACAAAAACCTAAAGCTTAAAATGCTTTAGGTTTTTTTTAATGGATTCTTAATATATATCCATGAACCTATGGGTATAATAACCCGTCTTATATACATAGGAAAAAATCAGTGGTAAAAATATAAAAATATTATTCCTGCAAATTTAATAATTTACTTACTATTGTATATATTATATTAGTAAGTATTGGAGGGATAACTATGTCCGAAATGCCTTATGAAAAAACGGAAAATGGTGTAAAAAATGACAGTATAAAAAAGCAATTAAAGCTTATGACAACCCATCCTGTTATTTTTATCAATTTAATATATAGTTTTTTTATACGATTAATTTATGGATTTAATATTTTTAGACCCTTTCAGCTTGTGGTGGATTGGCGCAGTAGATTTGTGAGAAAACCAGGAAGTACAGTGAAAATCAATGGCCAGTTCTTTGTTGGTGGCCGATATATCACAAACCTTTCCAGCTCATCGGCAAATGTTTTGGTTTATAAAGGTGGGACATTGATAATAAATGGAAGGGTAAAGATTGGCCCTGGAGTTCAAATAGTTGTGGCAAAGGGTGGTAGATTGGTATTAAATAATGGTACTTATATCACCGCCGATGCTAAGATTTTTTGCAGTTCAAACATAGAAATAGGTAAAAACTGTGCTATCTCTTGGGGTACAAGTATCATAGACAGTGATTTTCATCAAATAGATTACCAAGGAAAAAAAGATGGCAAAACTGAAATATATATTGGTAACCATGTGTGGATTGGCTGTAATACCACAATTTTAAAGGGAGTAAGGGTTTCTGACCATACTGTGGTTGCAGCTGGGGCAGTGGTGACAAAGGATTTACCCAGTAATATTTTGGCTGGAGGAAACCCAGCTAGGGTAATTAAGGAAAACATCTCCTGGCGTTAAAAAAAAATTAATATTTTCGTAACAATCATGGTGTATACTATGGATATCAAATATTAATGAAAGGGAGATTAAAATGGGTAAAATCAAGGTGATGTTAGTTACAGCCGGTGTTTTTATTGCCACCATTTTAATAGTTTTTTCTTGGACTGGGGGATACACTCCAAACCAGACCCGTATCCAAAGTACTAAGCCTGATATTGACCCAAATCCCTCTAATAGTACCACAGTGGTTAGATTGTATTTTGCCAATAAAGATTACACAAATCTTGTTACAGAAAGAAGAAGGGTTCCTTTAAGTGATAGACTTGAGTTGACACTTGTGCAAGAACTATTAAAAGGACCCACAGATAGGCTCTTATATCCCACAATACCTAAAGAAACAAACTTAATAAGTTTAGATATAGTTGAAGGTATTGCCTTTGTGAACTTTTCTAGGGAAATTCAGCTAAAACACTGGGGGGGATCCTCAGGTGAAATTAGTACTTTGGGTTCAATAGTACGCACTTTGACTCAATTGGATAAGATAGATAAGGTTCAAATACTGGTGGAGGGCAAAAAGTTAGATACCCTCTTAGGACATGTAAATATTTTATATCCATTAACTGAAGAGGATGTTACAGCAAGATAGTTAAGAAGGCCATTGGGTCTTCTTTTTTGTATAATAAAACATTTATTGACATACTATTGACATGGGGCTTTTTTGTTGATAAACTAAGGATATAAGATACCCCCAGGGGGTAGAAAGGGGAAGCAAAATGGCTGATAAAAAAATTATATTACAAGTTGAAGGAATGCATTGTGCAGCATGCTCAAATAAAGTGGAAAAAAGCTTACAAAAGCTTGAGGGAGTATCCCAAGCCCAAGTGAACTTATCCAACGAAAAAGCATATGTGGAGTATCAAGAAATTGTGTCCATTGATGATATTAAAAAGCAAATTGAAAAGGTTGGATACAAGGTTGTGGAAGAAAGTGAAAAGGTAACCTTAGATATAGAGGGAATGACCTGTGCCGCTTGCTCAAACAAGGTTGAGAAAGCTTTAAATAAACAAGAGGGTGTTATTGAAGCAAATGTTAACTTAACCCTTGGTACTGCCACAGTTAAATACAATAAAGACAACTTAAGTCCTAGGGATTTACTTATGGTAGTTGAAAAGACAGGCTATAAGGCTAAGTTAAAAACAGAGGAAAAAGTTGAACTTCAAGATAAAGATGAGAAAAAGCTAAGGGAAGCTGCTAAAAACATGTGGATAGCATGGGCATTTACAGGGCCTGCTGCCCTTTGGATGATAATTGGAATGACCATTGGAAGCCATGATCATGGTTGGCCAAACCCACTGGTTTTTAATACTGCAATGGTTGTATTATCAGCCCCTGTTCTTTTTTGGGTTGGTTTAGGTGTGTTCACTTCTGCATATAACTCTGTTAAACATAAAAGTGCTAATATGGATGTTTTGATCGCCATCGGTACTTTAGCTGCATTTATAACGGGTATAATGGTGTTTTTCTGGCCCATTGAAAACTACGCAGGGGTTGCAGGTATGATAATGGCATTTCATTTGACTGGTCGTTTCATCGAGACAAAGGCAAAGGGAAGGGCGTCCCAAGCCATAAAGAAATTGTTAGAGTTAGGTGCCAAAACTGCAATAATTTTAGTTGATGATAAAGAGCGAGAGGTTCCTGTGGAGGAAATTCAGCTAGATGATATCATGATTGTTAAACCTGGACAGAAAATACCCACTGATGGTGTGGTTGTGTGGGGAGAAAGTTCAGTTGATGAGTCCATGGCAACAGGGGAGTCTATGCCCGTAAGTAAGAAAAAAGATGATGAGGTCATTGGCTCAACTGTTAACTCCCAAGGGGTTTTACATGTTAGGGCTACTAAAATCGGTAAAGATACATTTTTATCACAGGTTATAAAAATGGTGGAGGAAGCCCAAGGAACCAAGGTGCCAATCCAAGAATTCGCTGATACCGTAACTGGGTACTTTGTTCCAGCAGTATTAGTAATTGCAGCCATTACTTTTTTGGCTTGGATTTTCTTCCCACATCAGATGGGTAGTGTAATAGAAAATGTAGGTCATTATCTACCCTGGGTAAATGTTCATCTTTCTGGACCAATGTTGGCCCTTTATGCCACCATTGCGGTGTTAGTAATCGCGTGTCCATGTGCTTTGGGACTGGCAACACCCACGGCTTTAATGGTTGGAAGTGGTTTAGGAGCAGAAAATGGAATCCTAATCCGTAAAGGTGAAGCTATTCAGACTATGAAGGAAGCTAAAATAATAGTATTTGATAAAACAGGGACAATAACAAAGGGTAAACCTGAGCTTACAGATATCATTACAGTCTCTGGGCAAGAAGAGGATTTGTTAAGTTTTGGTCTAACCCTTGAAAAAAGCTCTGAACATCCCATAGCTAGGGCCATCGTTGAGGCTGGAGAAAAACGAGAAGCCCAAGTAAAAACAGTAGAAAACTTTAATAGTATAACAGGCAAAGGTGTAGAAGGATTTATAGATGGAGAAAAACTCTTTGCTGGTAATAGAAAACTGATGAAGGACAATAATGTTGATATATCTTCCCATGAAGACCAAATCATTGAGCTTGAAAATGAAGGTAAGACAGTTATTATGATTGCAAGGGTAGGCCAGCTCTTAGGTATTATGGCTGTGGCTGATACCCTAAAGGAAGATTCAAAGGAAGCCTTAGAAGAGCTAAGAAGAATGGGTATCAAAACCTATATGATAACAGGTGATAACCAAAGGACAGCAGAAGCCATAGCTAAAAAGGTTGGTATAAGTGAAGTATTGGCAGATGTATTACCCGATGGAAAGGTAGATAAAATTAAAGAATTGCAACAAATGGGTTACAAGGTTGCCATGGTTGGTGACGGTATAAATGACGCCCCAGCTTTAACCCAAAGTGATGTGGGTATAGCCATAGGTACTGGTACTGACATAGCCATCGAAGCTGCAGATATCACTGTGGTCAGGGGTAATTTGTCTGCGGTAATTTCAGCTGTTAAGTTATCTAAAGCTACCTTTAGAAAGATTAAGCAAAATCTATTTTGGGCATTTTTCTATAACACTGTGGCTATTCCCTTGGCTATTTTGGGTCTTTTACATCCAGTAATAGCAGAAGCAGCCATGGCCATAAGCTCCATAAGTGTTGTGGCCAATGCAAATTTACTAAGAAGAACTAAGATTTAATATTTTAAAAAAGGTGAAGGGCTCTAAGTCCTTCACCTTTTTTATTTTTTAAAACCCTTAACACAGTTAAGAAAGAAGTCAAAGAATGTCCCACGGAGACAAAAAGGTATTTTATATTATCTATAAAAACCGTGGACCCGCATTAAAGCCTAGGAACCGATTTTCCACTGTGAACCACCGTGTTAAGGATTTTGACCTTAGGAACTGAGTGTCAGAGGTTTTATTCATTTAAATCATAAGAATACTAATTTTCGGGTAAACTTTAATAAAAAAAGGAGTATTTTATGTTTACACCTAATCAGGTATATTTTGAACCAGATGCCTTGGAATACCCATTGGGAAAGGAACTCCTTGAAAGATTCAAAAAAGATGGGGTCAGCAGCACAATTTTGAAATCAAATAGGGTTACAGGAATCACTGGGGATGCACCTAAAGTCTACAAAGACGCCAAAAGGACAATGGTTGTATCTGTCAGAAAGACCCTTTCCTTTCAAAGCTGTAAACCTTCAGCCAATTATCAGTTACCTTTGGTGACCAGCTGTCCAGGACTTTGTCAGTATTGTTACTTGCAAACCACCCTAGGTAAAAAGCCATTTATTAAAGTATATGTAAATATAGATGAAATCTTATCAAAGGCCGAGGAGTATATAAATAAAGGTGAGGGAATAACGGTGTTTGAAGGATCAGCAACATCTGATCCCATACCCGTGGAGAGTTATACCAATTCACTAAAGAAAGCCATAGAATTTTTCGCCAATGAACCCAAGGGGAAGTTTAGATTTGTAACTAAGTATTCCAATGTGGATTCCCTCTTAGGAATAAAACACAATAATTCTACAACATTTAGGTTCAGCTTAAACAGCCACCATGTTATAAAGAGCTATGAAAAGGGTACTGCCAGCATGGAAAAAAGGATAGAGGCTGCAAAAAAAGTATCAAAGTCTGGGTATCCCATGGGGTTTTTAATTGCACCGATATTTATATATCCCACTTGGAAAAAAGACTATCTTAATATGCTAGAAAACCTTAAAGATAGTATGTACCAAGTACCATCATTGAGTTTTGAACTTATTACCCACAGGTTTACAGCAAAGGCCAAAGCTAATATCCAGGAGGTATTTCCGCAAACAACCCTTCCCTTAGAAGAAAAGGAAAGAAAGTTAAAATATGGTCAGTTTGGATATACTAAATATGTGTATCATAGGGAGCAATACCAAGAAATTGAGGATTTTTTTCGGTCTAGCTTAACAAGGCTGTTTCCGCAAGCTGAAATACTATACTTAGTTTAGGAGGGTATTAAAATGGCTAGGGCAATAATTAGACGTAAAGGTAGAGAAGATGTTGACTTAACACCTGCATTTGAACCAGATATTGATATGGTTGAAACCGATGAATATTTAAGGATTATTGCAGATATACCAGGGGTGCACTACGAGGATTTAGATGTCCTTATAGCAGATGATGGAGTGATAATTAGGGGTGAGAGAAACTCAAAAATGATTTATAACAATGAAGAATCATTTAGAATGATGGAACGGAAGATGGGAAAAATTTTTAGGCAAATTCCTGTAACCACAGGGATTAGGCATGATGACACAGAGCTTTTTTATGATAATGGTGTACTGGTAATACATATACCTAAACTAATAACTACCCATTAATCGATAATGTAAATAAAAAGTGAAGGCTAAAAGCTTTCACTTTTTTTGTTTTAGAAAAATATTAAGACCTTCTCTTTTATTTTCAAATCTAGATATTGCATTTTTTTCTGAAAGCAACTTGATAATCC
>CAYYRM010000162.1:0-6078 GCA_964474005.1 uncultured Eubacteriales bacterium | reverse complement strand
TGAAATTTTAAATAGGGTATATAGACAAAGGTTTGTAAGTACAAAGGAAAAACTGATACTGCTGCCTGCATGTATGAGGGAAAACCCCAATAGATGTAAAGCAAAAAAGGTAGAAGCAGGTTTTCTTTGTCAAAGTTGTAGTTATATGTGTCAAACGAGCATGGTTTCTAAAAAAGGTGAGGAAAAAGGTTATAAGACAATAATAATACCCCACGAATCATCCATTTCAGTCATGGGGAAAAGGGGCGTTAATCTAGATAGCAATACAGGGGTTATCGGGATAGCATGTGTCCTAAACCTAGTATCAGGGGGATGGATGCTGGACTCAATGGGAGTTCCATCTCAATGTGTTATATTGGATTATTGTGGATGTAAGAATCACTGGGATAAAAGTGGATTCGCAACGGCAATAAATATGGAGCAATTGAATAAAGTGATGACATAAAAAAGGAGCGACACTCAAAATGTCGCTCTTTGCGTTTTTATTTATTAGCCAACTTCCACTCTAAATATTCATCGTAGGTAGTTTGCTTGTCTATTATACCATCTGGTGTAATCTCAATAATTCTGTTGGCAACGGTTTGTATAATTTGATGGTCATGGGAAGTGAAAATTATACTACCCTTGTAGTTAATCATCCCATTATTTAGTGCGGTGATAGATTCTAGGTCTAAGTGGTTAGTAGGCTCATCAAAAAGCAATACGTTAGCTCCACTTAACATCATCCTAGAAAGCATACATCTAACCTTTTCACCACCAGATAAAACCTTAGCTTTTTTCATGGCTTCTTCACCAGAAAATAGCATTCTACCCAACCATCCACGAATAAAGGATTCTGATTTTTCATCAGAGAACTGTCTTAACCAATCCACAAGGGATAGGTTGCATTGGTCAAAGTATTTTGCATTATCCTTAGGAAAATATGCCCTAGAAGTTGTAACACCCCATTTGAATTCACCACCGTCTTGCTTTTCTTCGTCCATTAGAATTTCAAAAAGAGCTGTTTTAGCAAGTTCGTTGTTACCCAAAATGGCTATTTTATCACCTTTATTCATTATAAAGCTAACACCATTTAGTAGTATCTCACCAGTTTCAGTTTTCTTAGTAAGGTCTTTGACGCTCAATAGGTCATTACCAACTTCACGATCTGGCTTGAAATCAACAAATGGGTATTTCCTAGATGATGGCTTGATGTCTTCAAGTTGAAGGTTCTCTAAAATTTTCTTTCTAGAAGTAGCCTGTTTAGACTTAGAAGCATTTGCACTAAAACGTCTAATGAACTCTTGAAGTTCCTTCATTTTAGCTTCTGTCTTTTTATTTAAGTCTTTAGCTTGTTGTAAAGCCAACTGACTGGATTCATACCAGAAATCATAGTTACCGGCAAATATTTGTATTCTGCCAAAATCAATATCCGCAATGTGTGTACATACCTGATTTAAAAAGTGACGGTCATGGGATACCACAATAACAGTGTTCTCAAAGTTGTGTAAAAAGTTTTCTAGCCATTTAATGGACTGGATATCCAAGTGGTTAGTGGGCTCGTCCAATAATAAGATATCGGGATTACCAAAAAGTGCTTGGGCCAATAAAACCTTAACCTTTTCACTACCAGTAAGTTCCTCCATCTTCTTATAATGAAGATCCTCACCAATTCCTAGACCATTCAACATGGTGGCAGCATCGGATTCAGCATCCCAACCGTTTAGCTCTGAGAATTCACCCTCAAGCTCTGCAAGCTTAATGCCATCCTCATCACTGAAATCAGTCTTAGCATAATAAACTTCTTTTTCTTCCATGATTTCAAACAATCTCTTGTGACCCATAACAACTGTTTTTAATACTTCAATTTCATCAAATTCAAAGTGGTTCTGTTTTAAAACCCCAAGGCGTTGTTTAGCAGGTATAATAACCTCGCCATTTGTTGGTTCAATCTCACCAGATAAAATCTTCAAGAAAGTAGATTTACCAGCACCATTTGCACCAATTAGACCATAACAATTACCAGGGGTAAACTTTATATTTACATCTTTAAACAAAGCCCTTGCACCATACTGAAGGGTAAGATTATTAGTACTTATCATTATTTGCACCCGTCCTTTTTTAAGAAATTAACTCATCTATTATAACATATGGATAAGTTTAGTCAAATGGGGGGTCAGGCTTTAATAATTTAGTATGATTCATTTATGATAATGTCTTATTGTACCACAAAAGATTATGTCCCCTAAATTTAGTTAATATATTATAATACCCTCATGACTAAAAAATGAGGTGGACAAAATGAGAAAGGTAGTATTGACTATGGATGAGAATCAAAAGTATGAAATTATTAAAAAACTTGTAGAGACAAATGGCAATAAGAAAGCTGCTGCCCTCAAGATAGGGTGTACAACTCGACACATAAATCGTCTTATACAAGGCTATAAAGAGAAAGGCAAATCTTTTTTTATTCATGGGAACCGCGGCAGGCAACCTGCCATAACCATACCCGAAGATACAAAGAAATTGATTTTAGACTTGTATCGTAATAAATACTTCGATTGTAACCTAACACATTTTTCTGAACTTCTTAAAGAAAAGGAAAGAATTACTGTATCCGTCAGTGCCATTACTTCTATTCTTAAAAAGGAATTTATTCTTTCTCCAATGGCAAACCGTTCTTCTAAAAAAGCTGTCAAAAAAATGCTGAAAGATCTTCAAAAAAAGGTTAAGTCTAAGAAAGAAGAAATTGCTATTCAGAGCAGTATTCTTAATTTAGAGGATGCTCACCCAAGGCGTCCAAGGTGTGCTTATTTCGGTGAAGTGCTTCAAATGGATGCTTCTGTACATATTTGGTTTGGTAATGTCAAAACATACCTCCACATCGCTATTGATGATTCTACAGGGCAAATTGTAGGAGCATATTTTGATACCCAAGAGACCTTACACGCCTATTACAATATACTTCATCAGATCCTTACTAACTATGGTATTCCATATCGGTTTTTTACAGATAATAGGACTGTTTTTGAGTATAAAAAGAAACATAAAACCTCAGTCGAAAACGATACATTTACTCAGTTTGGATATGCATGTAAGCAATTAGGAATAGACATTCGTACATCTAGCGTTGCACAAGCAAAAGGGCGGGTTGAAAGAGTGTTTGGCACCCTTCAATCCCGCCTAATCGTAGAGCTACGCTTAGCTGGTGTTTCCTCAATTGAGGAAGCAAATGAATTTCTAAACTCCTACATAAAGAAATTCAATAAGCAGTTCGCTTTACCTATTGATAGTATCAAATCTGTGTTCGAAACGCAACCAGATAATGATAAAATCAACCTGATTTTAGCGATATTGTCTTCTAGAAAGATAGATAACGGGAGTTGCCTTAAATATCAAAATGATTATTATTTGCCTGTTAATGACCATGGAATTGCAGTTCACCACCGTAAAGGGACTACAGCTATGGTAGTTAAAGCATTTGATGGGAACCTTTACTGCTGTATTGGAGAACAAGTCTATGCCCTTGAGTTGCTACCACTTCACAAACCTTCCTCTAAAGCATTTGATCTAGCAACTCTACCTGGTAAGCCTAAAAAGAAATATATACCACCTATGAGTCACCCTTGGAAACAGGCTTCATTTGAAAAATATGCAAAGAAGCAGAAACATAGAGACAACATAGCTTAATTTTTAGCTGGATTCATTAGGTTTATTTGAGTTACCCAAAAACAGGGTCTAGCTTCTATTCAGAACACCCCTAGTATTAAAGTTAAAAACTAAATTATTATATATGGCAATTAGTAGGGAAAAGGCCCAATTCTAAGTTTTAATTTTCTGAAAAGTAATTTTTGTATTTTAGCACCAGAAAATCTGGTGCTAATGTTAAAACTTTTTTGGGACATTTTCAAAAACTGTTGACAGAAAAATACCTATAAGTTTTGAAACTTTTTGTGGTGTTTAGTAGTCTAAAGACTAAATACTGTGTTATATTATTTTTAACGTAAATTGTGTATTTTATGTGGGGGGATTAAATGAATGGGATTGAGGAAAAGAAGTTTTTAAGTTTAGTTGAGCCTATAAAGGAAAAGCTATACAGAATAGCCTTTTCGTATATGAAAAATGAATTTGATGCTTTAGAAATGGTACAGGAGTGTATTTTTCGTGGCTATAAAAACTTTCACAAACTGAAGGAGCTTAGGTTTTTCAGTACATGGATGATAAGAATTTTAATTAACCTTTGTATAGATGAGCTTAAACGTAGAAAAAGGATAGTACCCTTAGAAGAGCATATCTTAGGTTGCAAAGATGACAAGCCAAAGGATTTCGACTTAATGCTTGCCATGGACACTCTTCATGAGGATTACAAAACTGTGATTTTGTTAAAGTATTTTGAGGATATGAAGATATCTGAAATAGCTAAAATATTGGATAAACCTGAAAGTACTGTGAAGACATGGTTAAGGCGGGGATGTAAGCAGTTGGAAAAGATATTGAAGGAGGGGGAGTAGGATGAGTAAAGGAATGGATTTTAAAAAAGCTAAAGAAGAATACAACAAGATTCACATCCCAGATAATATGGAACATGTAATTTATCAGGGCATCCATAAAGCTAAGGAGAATAGGGCATTTGTTAGGAGACAGGTGGTACATTTACTGATTTTAGTACCAGTACTTTTAATTATTACTCTGATTTTATTATTTTTCCGTTAAATGTTAAAAAGCTACAAAAAAATCCCATCACCTTAGGGTACTTTTAGTACCTGGATGATGGGATTTTTATGGTTCTTAAGGGGCAAATTATAGGATACTTTATTTTTTTAATGCTATTTTACCCCTACACTTTCCACAACAGTACTTTTTGAGGTTCATTTTTTTTACCCTATAATATAATACACCACACTTAATACAAGTATAAATATAATTATATTTTCTCATGGGTTTTGCGTACTTTGGAATATCTAATAGATCAGAGAGTGTTTTGAATTCTTTGTCTTTATGTTTGTAGGGTAAACCCATTTGATGGAGATGATAGTGAATTAGTTCATGCTTTATGGTATTAACTAACTCACCATAACCGTATTTTTCATAGTAACTTGGGTTAAGTTCTATATGGCCCGTTCCCACTAAATATCTACCAGCAGTGGTTTTTAAGCGACCATTAAAGGATGCTTTATGGACAAATTTAGTATTTATAAAGGGAAGGTGCTCAAAAAAGTCCTGAGAGATTGATTCCACAAGCTGCTGAAGCTCTGATTGTTTTAACGATTGTTTTTCCATTCCCTAAGCCTAATCTTACTATCCAATATTTTTTTCCGTAGTCGGATGTTTTTAGGGGTTATCTCCACAAGCTCATCATCCCCAATAAATTCCAAAGATTGTTCTAAACTAAGCTGAATGTGGGGGGTGAGCTGTATTGCATCGTCTGACCCACTTGCCCTCATATTTGTAACCTGTTTTCTCTTACATACGTTTACATCTATGTCATTGGTTTTTGCATTTTCTCCCACCACCATACCAGCATAAACTTTGGTTTGAGGGGGTATAAATAATCTGCCTCGGGCCTGAGCTTGATATAGTCCATAACTGGTGGCTTCTCCAGGATCTGAGGCAACTAATGAGCCCCTTGTTCTATAACTGATTTCTCCCTTATAGGGCTCATAACCATGGAAAATATGACTTAAGATACCATTACCCTTAGTATCAGTAAGCATTTCTGAACGATAGCCAATTAGTCCACGGGCGGGAACTAAGAATTCAAGTCTTGTCTGATCGTGTGTTATGTTTGTCATATCAGTCATAATGCCTTTTCGTATGCCAAGTTTTTCAATGACTATACCACTGTATTCTTGTGGTACATCAACGGTTACCTTTTCTATGGGTTCATTTTTAACTCCGTCGATATCTTTAAAAATAACCTGTGGCTTACTTACCTGGAACTCATAACCTTCTCTTCTCATGGTTTCGATAAGTATAGAAAGGTGTAACTCCCCGCGGCCTCTAACTTCAAAGCTGTCTGTTTGCTCTGTTTCTTCCACCCTTAAACTTACGTTAGTCTCAAGTTCTTTTAAAAGCCTGTCCCTTAAGTGCCTAGAGGTT
>CAYYRM010000161.1:0-6092 GCA_964474005.1 uncultured Eubacteriales bacterium | reverse complement strand
TGGACCACCCCTAATTATCCTGTTTATCGATTTCATAGAACATCGCAAATAGCTCTTACCTACTTCCCTATTGACTCACAACCTGTTCTATGTTAATATCAGGTAAAATGAATATTAAACAATGCGATAAAGGGGCTGCGGTTAGTCAAAAGTACTTTTTGTAAAGGAAAGGGACAATCGCCGAAATACTTTAAAAGTATTGGGACTATGTTGAATAAGCATAGGACTGTCACTGGAAAAATGCCCGTTTTCCAGTGGGGCACTTTACGCGTTGGGGCAAAAGGATGACGTATATTAGTCATGGGCCTTTTGCTCATGACTATTTTTTTATATCTATAAATCCCCCTAAGGACCCAAAATAAATGTAACAAGTAAAAATAATCAGGATATATTAAAATAGAACACAAAATTCTTGGGCAAAAACACTTAAAATATATATTCTAAGCCACAGACATAGAATATAAAGGGAGGATTATTCTTGGCAACAATAGTACAAAAATATGGTGGATCATCGGTGGAAACCATTGAAAAAATGGGCATAATCGCAGACAAAATAATCAGAAGGAAAGAACTAGGGGATGAAGTGGTTGTGGTGGTATCTGCCATGGGTAAAACCACAAACCAGCTAATCGACATAGCAAAACAGGTATCTCAAAACCCATCCAAAAGAGAGCTAGATATGCTCTTATCAACTGGGGAACAAGTGTCCATATCTCTACTGTCAATGATCCTAAATGCAAGGGGCTATGAATCCATCTCCATGACAGGATTTCAAGCAGGGATAAAAACAGAAGGTACTCACACAAAAAATAAGATCCTAGATATAGACATAGAAAAAGTAAAAAAACCCTTATCCCAAGGAAAAATCGTAGTAGTGGCAGGCTTCCAAGGCCTAAACGAAAACGGTGACATAACTACCCTAGGACGGGGTGGCAGTGACACCACAGCAGTGGCACTGGCTGCAAAACTACAATGTGAATGCGAAATATACACCGATGTGGAAGGTATATACAGTGTTGACCCCAGGGTCTATAAAGATGCTAAAAAACTAGATGTAATAAGCTATGAAGAAATGATAGAAATGTCACACCTAGGTGCTAAAGTTATGGAAACAAGATCAGTTGAAATAGGACATCGCTATGGAGTACCCATTTACGTGGCTTCCAGTCTAAAAGATGTGCCAGGGACATATATAAAGGAGATTGATGATAAAGTGGAACAAAGAAGTATAACAGGCCTATCAATAAGTGAAAATGTACTAATGATTACACTAACCCAAGTACCATACTCCCCTGCAAATATTGCTGAAATCTTTATGGCACTGGCAAATTCAGAAGTTCTGGTTGATATGATCAGCCAAACATCACCAAAGGAAGGGTATGTAAACATCTCCTTTACAACTTCCACAGATGACTTTTACACAGTGGATGATGTACTAAAAGGTATCCAAGAAAAAATGCCAACAATGGAAATTCAAAAGGATAGCAATATCGTAAAGGTTTCCGTTGTGGGAATGGGTATGCGTACCCAATCAGGTATTGCAGCAAAAATCTTCCAACTTTTTGCAGATCATCAAATAGAATTTAAGCAAGTAACAACATCGGAAATCTCCATATCCTATACAATCAACAAAACTTACAAACAAAGGGCTGTGGATGTAATAACAAAGACATTTAATCTATAATTAAGGTGGGATAAAAATGCTTTACTTTCAAAAATACCATGGAACAGGGAATGATTTTATCATACTAAACGGTTTGGAAAATACCTACACAAATTTAGCAAAGCTAGCCCAAAAAATATGTCACCGAAATTTCGGAGTAGGTGCTGATGGCATGATGGTTGTGGAAAAATCCTTGGTGGCTGACATCAAAATGGTGTTTTACAACTCCGATGGTACCACTGCACCAATGTGTGGAAATGGCATACGCTGTTTTGCTAAATACATTTATGATAATAAAATAATTTCCCAACCAATATTTAATGTGGAAACCCTAGCAGGTATCATGAAAGTAATTTTAACCATCGATAAAGAAAAAGTTAAAAGTGTATCTATAAACATGGGAACACCCAGCTATGACCTAAGAAAAATGGATGTTAAAATAAACGCACCTGAATATATAGATGGTGAACTTATTGTGGAAAACACAATCTTTAAAATCACCATCTTAACCCTAGGAACCCTACATGGTGTGATATTTGTAGATGATATAGAAAACATAAACATAGACTATTATGGAAAATTAATAGAAAGACACAAACTTTTCCCAAAAAGAATAAACGTAAACTTCACCCAAATAATAAATAAAAACAATATTAAGGTAGTAACCTATGAGCGTGGTGCAGGTAGAACACTATCTTGTGGCACAGGGGCTTCTGCCGTTGCAGTGGTAAGCTCAAAGCTTAAGGGAACATCGGAAAATGTTAAAGTTCACGTTCCAGGAGGAATCTTGACAATCACGCAAAAGGACGGAAATGTCCTCATGGATGGACCTGCGGAATTTATCTGCAGTGGCCATTTCAACTTTGGAGGTGACAAAATTGAAAAAAATTAACCTATGTATTGTAGGTGCCACTGGTATGGTGGGTAGGACCTTTATAAAGGTGTTAGAGGAAAGACAACTGCCCATTGAAAACATCTATTTCTTTGCATCAAGCCGTTCAGCGGGAGAAAAAATTCATTTCAATGGAAAAGATTATATCGTTGAAGAGCTAACAGAAAACTCCTTTGATAGGGATATAGATATAGCACTTTTTTCCGCAGGGGGAGACATAAGTAAAAAATATGCACCCATAGCCAAAGAAAAAGGGGTTATAGTGGTGGATAACTCCAGTGCTTGGAGAATGGAAAAGGATGTGCCACTGGTTGTACCTGAGGTCAACAGTGAAGATATAGCATGGCATAATGGAATCATAGCAAACCCAAACTGTAGTACCATACAAGTGGTTGTACCCCTTAAGGTATTACACCAAGCATTCAAAATAAAAAGAATAGTTTACTCCACCTACCAAGCAGTATCTGGTTCAGGTCAAGGTGGCATAAATGACCTAGAAGAAGGATTAAAGGGAGAGGCACCAAAAAAATATCCTCACCCCATAGCCAACAACTGCCTACCCCATATCGATGTATTCTTCGATAATGGCTACACCAAAGAAGAAATTAAAATGATAGAAGAAACTAAAAAAATCCTAAATGACCAAACCATAAGAATCACAGCAACCACCGTTAGGGTTCCTGTTAAAAACAGTCATAGTGTATCTGTAAACCTGGAATTTGAGAAACCATTTGAACTAGAGGAAGTTTTTGAACTACTAAAAGATAAGCCAGGTATCATCGTACAAGATGATGTAAAAAATAACCTTTATCCAATGTCAATCAATGCGGACGGAACCGATGAAGTCTATGTGGGCAGAATCCGCAGGGATTATAGTGTAGAAAACGGCTTGAATCTGTGGGTTGTGGCAGACAACATCCGTAAGGGTGCCGCAACCAACACGGTGCAAATAGCCGAATTACTAATAAAGGGTGATGAATAATGACATTATTTAAAGGCTCAGGGGTAGCCATTGTAACCCCATTTAAAAACAATGAAGTAGATTATGAAAGACTAAAGAATCTAATTGAGTGGCATATTGAAAATCACACCGATGCCATTGTGGTATGTGGCACCACTGGAGAGGCACCAACCCTTTCCAAGGAAGAAAAAAAGGAAATAATCGCTTTTACAGTAAAACAGGTGAATAAAAGGGTACCTGTCATAGCAGGCACCGGTGGTAATAACACCAAAGAATCCATTGACCTAAGTATCTATGCTGAAAGTCAAGGGGTTGACGGACTCCTTATGGTAACACCCTATTACAACAAAACAACTCAAAAGGGACTAATAACCCATTACTTTGCCGTGGCCGATGTAGTTAAAACACCAATAATTCTGTACAATGTACCTGGCAGAACCGGTGTAAATATACAGCCCAACACAGTGAAAAAGCTATCTGAACATCCCAATATAGTGGCAATAAAAGAAGCCAGTGGGGACATTAGCCAAGTTGCTAAAATTGCCAACCTATGCCTTAAAGATTTTGCCATCTACTCAGGAAACGATGATCAAATAGTGCCAACACTTTCCTTAGGTGGATCGGGAGTCATCTCCGTTGTGGCAAACATATTACCAAAACAAACCCATGACATGGTGGAATACTACCTAAATGGTGAAACCCAAAAATCCTTAGAGCTTCAGCTTAAAATGCTAGACCTTATAAATGCTTTATTCATAGAAGTAAATCCTATCCCTGTGAAAAAAGCCATGGAGCTTTTAGAATTAGACAGTGGTGAAATAAGACTTCCCTTAGTGGAGATGGAAGAGAATAACACTCAGACATTAATAAATGAACTAAAAGGATTTGGTTTAAGAGATTAAGGAGTTGATTTAAGTGATAAACACAGCAGTTTATGGAGTCAATGGCAAGATGGGACAGATACTGGCAAGGCTCATTACAGAGGTGCCAGGATACAACCTTGTATTTGGTGTAGACAAAGACCCCACAAAACATAATAACCCATTCCCTGTCTATGAAAATCCCTTTGACTTTAATGGGGATGTGGATGTAATAATTGATTTTTCCCACCATTCTAACCTAGATACGTTACTGGAATATGGAACCAAAAAAAAGATCCCACTGGTCATAGCCACAACAGGATACAAAGACGAACAGATTCAAAAGCTCAAAAGGGCAGCAAAAACCATACCCATCTTGTATTCACCAAACATGTCCTTTGGCATAAACATCATAAACAATATATTGCGCCAATACAGCGAAATTCTAAGTGAAGGTAGCGACATAGAAATAATCGAAAAACATCACAACAAAAAGGTAGATGCCCCCAGTGGAACAGCCTACCTTTTGGCAAACACCATAAACAAAGCCTTGGACAATCAAATGGAATTTAACTATGGCCGTATGGGTAATGACTGCTTACGCAATCCCAAGGAAATAGGGATCCACACCGTAAGGGCTGGCTCCATATTTGGAGAACACACAGTGATGTTCGCCAGTGGCCATGAGATAATCGAGATAAAACACACTGCCCTTTCCAAAGAGCTTTTTGCCCTAGATGCCATCAGGGCATGTAACTTCATGGTAACTCAACCCGTGGGTTTTTACACCATGGATGATATATTTATAACAAAATAATAAATGTGAGGAGAAAAGATTATGACCTTAGATAACAATTTAACCGATGCATATGCAATTGCAAGATTCATAAAGGAAGCAAAAAAAGTAACTCCAGTAAAACTATACCTAAAAGGGAATTTAGACCAAGTGGATTTTTCCAATGTAAAAGTATTTGGAGAAGGTAATTCCCGTATTGTTTTTGGTGATATTTCAGAAATTAGAGCACTTTTGGAAAACAACAAAGCACATATTGAAGACTATGAACTAGAACATGACCGTAGAAATTCAGCCATTCCACTCCTTGATCTAACGGGAATCGAAGCTAGGATCGAACCAGGTGCCATAATCCGTGACCGTGTAAGTATCGGTAAAAATGCTGTAATCATGATGGGTGCAGTAATTAACATCGGAGCTGAAATCGGTGAAGGAACCATGATAGATATGAATGCAGTGGTAGGAGCAAGGGGAACCATCGGTAAAAACTCTCATATTGGTGCAGGGGCAGTTATAGCTGGAGTATTGGAGCCACCAAGTAAAACCCCTGTAATCATCGAAGACGATGTGTTGGTTGGAGCAAATGCCGTGGTCCTTGAAGGTGTCAGGGTAGGTAAAGGTGCAGTGGTGGCAGCTGGAGCCATTGTGACAAAGGACGTACCACCAAACACTGTGGTGGCAGGCTCACCTGCTAAGGTAATAAAAGATAAAGATGAGCAAACCGCAGATAAAACTCAAATCCTTGACGACTTAAGAAAATAAGGATGTGGACCCATTGGAAAATATAATCTCCCAAGATAAAGAATATGTATTGAACCTCTACAACAGAATGAACCTTCACATAGTAAAAGGTGAAGGTTCATACCTTTATGACTCAAAGGGAATTAAATATTTGGATATGTTCAGCGGAATTGCAGTTAACA
>CAYYRM010000160.1:0-6128 GCA_964474005.1 uncultured Eubacteriales bacterium | reverse complement strand
GTACCTCCCCTAAGTACCTTTAAATTGCTATTTATAGGCTTTCTTTTCATAGACATATCACCTCAATATTTATAGTCTAGAAAGCTCTTTTTTAAAGGCTTCCACATCCTTAAAATCTTTGTAAACAGACGCAAAACGAACATATGCAACTTCATCAAGTTTCCTAAGATTATTCAAAACTAATTCCCCTAATTCCTTTGAAGAAATTTCACTTATTAGCTGATTTGCCAACTCCTTTTCTATCTCATCAATAAATTTCTCTATTTCTCCAAAGGATATATCCCTTTTTTCACAGGCCCTTGATAACCCTCTGATAATTTTATTTCTATCGAAAAGTTCTTTTTCACCATTTTTCTTTAATACTAGAATGGGTGCTTCTTCAACCTTCTCATATGTGGTAAACCTTCTTAAACATTCTAAACATTCTCTACGTCTTCTAATTGCTGTTCTGTCATCATTGGGTCTGGAATCTAACACCTTGCTATCACTCTTTATGCAGTAAGGGCATCTCATGGGTTTTCCTCCGTAATTTGAAAAGTTTATTTTTTAATTATACCACTTTTTAGGACAAGGTTAAATGTATTTTATTTTTCCTTACTTAAGTCAGCTATAATAACATCCTGACCTATCTTGATTATTTTATCCCAAGGAACTATGCTGTCATGTTCTTCACTAAAAAAATTAAGAAAGCCACTCTTTCCGCTAATAATTAATGCCTTAACATAACCCTTCTCAACATCTAAGTCAAGATCATCAAAAATACCGAGCTTTCGTCCATCTGACATGTTTACTATCTCCCTATCCCTTAAATCAGATATTCTCATAAATATCCACCCCCCTTAAATAGATATATATGCCACCAAATAAGACCTTATTCATTTTACTATATAAAGGAATTTTTATATTTACAAAAAAACAAAGTGAAGAATAATCTCCACTTTGTTAAAGACCTCTTATGGTGCTTACAATTTGTTCAATATATAAATTCTCTGTGTTGAATGCCTTTATAACTTCGTCGCTTAGATCTTGAACGGGCTTAAAAGTCAACAGTGTTAAAACTAAGAACAAAGTTTTCAGCATACTCATTTTTACTCATCCTTTACATATTTTTTCAGGTGACTTAATGCTACTTTTTCTAACCTTGATACTTGGGCTTGAGATATTCCAATTTCATCTGCCACTTCCATTTGGGTTTTACCTTCAAAAAAACGTAGCGTCAGTATTTTTTTTTCCCGATCATTTAAGCGGGTTAGAGCTTCACTGATGGCTATACCTTCAATCCATGTACCATCAAGCTCCTTTGCATCCTTGATTTGGTCCATTACGAAAATAGGTTCTCCACCATCATGATAAATGGGTTCAAACAAAGAGACTGGTTCTTGTATGGCGTCTAATGCAAAAACAACTTCTTCCCTTTCTATTTCTAGTTCTGTTGCAATTTCTGAAACGGTGGGTTCTCTGTTAAGTTTATTTATCAGGGCGTCCCTCACCTGAAGGGCTTTATATGCCACATCCCTTAATGACCTACTGACCCTTATGGGGTTATTATCCCTTAAGTATCTTCTTATTTCACCTATAATCATGGGCACTGCATAGGTAGAGAATTTTACATTTTGGGATAAATCAAAATTATCAATGGCTTTGATTAGTCCAATACAACCCACCTGAAATAAATCATCTACACACTCACCCCGGTTGTTAAAGCGCTGTATAACACTTAATACAAGTCTCAAATTTCCATTTACAAGTTTTTCCCTAGCGCCATATTCTCCTTGTTGTAACCGGATAAATAACTGTTTCATTTCTGCATTTTTTAATACTGGTAGCTTTGCTGTATTAACACCACATATCTCTACTTTATTTATCACGGCTAGACCTCCTGAATAGTAGTTAAGTTAAATTATTTCCTTGAACTTATGAAATATGCAATTTAATTTAATTACCTTTGTACCATTATTTTTCCATTAAATCAGAAAAAAATCCATAAACAGCCAAAATTGTTATATTCAAAAAATTAAGGTGACTATATCAGTCACCTACTCCATTTTATTTATTTCTTTTTTTAACCTCTTTATAATTTTCTTCTCCAAACGAGATATATAAGATTGGGAAATCCCCAAAATCTCTGCCACATCCTTTTGTGTACGTATATTGCCGTCTTGCAGTCCAAAGCGAAGAACCATAATCTTTTGCTCTCTTTTAGAAAGTTTTGTCAGTGCTTTAGTTAACAAACCTCTGTTAACCTCTTGCTCTAAATCTCGATGTACAATATCTGGCTCCGTTCCTAAGACATCTGATAGTAAAAGTTCATTACCGTCCCAATCAATATTTAAAGGTTCATCTAAGGAAACCTCCGACTTTATTTTGTTATTTCTCCTCAAATACATTAAAATCTCATTTTCGATACATTTTGAACCATATGTAGCCAGTTTAATTTTTTTGGAGGGATCGAAAGTATTGACGGCTTTTATTAGGCCTATGGTGCCTATGGAAACTAAATCTTCTATGTTTATTCCTGTGTTTTCAAATTTCCTTGCAATATAAACAACCAATCTTAAGTTATGCTCTATTAATAACCTTTTTACTCCGTCATCACCTTTTTGAAGCTTTTCCATTAGAAATTTTTCTTCATCAGAAGTAAGCGGAGGTGGTAATGCCTCAGTGCTACCCACAAAATAAATATAACTGCTTTGAATACCTAGAGCACTTAATACCTTTGATAAGAGCAATCTAAATTCCATTTTAATCTTTAATAAAAACCACATAAGAACCCTCCTCTAAGTTACAATACTGGGATGAATTAATGCGTCTACCCCAGGATGCATTCTTTTGTTTTTTAAATTTAGACCAATTAAACAATGGGCTGGATGTTGTCCTAAATCATTATGAATAAAAATTTTATCTGGCTTTATTGCAATCATTATTTCCTCTCCTCCCATGGATTTAAATGGTACGAAACAAACTTTATATTCTGAATCCATGGGAATGTCCCAAATCTCGCCCTTTTCTAACCATTGGTCCCATTTTTCCCCCAATAAACCCTTTAATTTAACAGAGTTAACAATAATAACTGGTAATTTGCTAACGGGGTCATAAAGGGAATTACCTGTATCAACAAAACCCTTTAACAAAACCCGTGATTCCCCGATTATTACTTCTATCTTGTAAAGCAAATTAGGATTATTAAATAAACTTTTTATATTAAATATAAATACTCTGACAAGGGGTATTAATATGACTAATCCGAATAAAAAAATAAATAATTTATTTATTTTTCCTAGATCTACCATGGGATTAACCATATAAAAATTTCCTTTCTTTTCAAACATGAACCAATATAAAAGTCCAGCGGCAATAAACGAAAGTACTAAAAGTGATATAACTCTCTTAATAAAATATTCCAAAGAGTAAAACTTAAAGCAAACCAATGATACTAGCAAAAAGATAAAAAATTTAAGTAAAAAACCATCAGCCCTTGGATATATTATCATCAAAACACTGTACCCTGACCCAATAACTGAAGCAAGAATTTTTCGAAAGAGGGGTATTTTGTTATTAAATATAATTTCATGACAAAAAAGAATTATAAAGCAAAGGAGAAAGTTTAATGCAAAGGTTAGATCTAAATATATTCGCAATTTATCACCCCCTAGTATTATTATCTTAGCATAAACACCAGGAGAAACTTGTCAAACTGTGTATGTCGAACAAGAAATTTAAAAGGAAGTTTTGTCGAACAAAAAAAAGAGCTATAGAGAATAGCTCTTTACTTTGTGTTATTAAGTCTTTTTCGTAAATATGCAGGTATATCCAGATCATCATCATCAAATGTATTTATTTCCACATCTGTGAATAGTTTAACTTTGTCTGCCTTGGGCTCTTCAAAACCTGTGGCGATAACTGTAACCTTTATTTCGTCACCTAAGGTTTCATCGATAACTGCACCAAAGATAATATTGGCATCTTTATCAACATATTTTTCCACTACACTGGCAGCTTCTTGCACCTCATGTAACCCTAAATTAGAGCCACCTGAAATGTTTAATAATACCCCTTTTGCACCGTTGATGGATGTTTCTAATAGGGGGCTTGATACAGCTTGGTTAGCAGCTTCTTGTGCACGTTTATCTCCGCTGGCAGTGCCGATTCCCATTAATGCAGAGCCGGTTTCCTTCATAATTGTTTTCACATCTGCAAAGTCTAAATTAATTAGCCCTGGAACTGCAATCAGGTCTGATATGCCCTTTACACCTTGTAGTAAAACATCATCAGCGATTTTAAAGGCGTTAAGCATTGAAGTATTTTTATCTATTACCTGCAGTAATCTATCATTGGGTATGATGATTAGGGTATCTACCTTTTCCTTTAAATTTTCAATTCCCTTTTCTGCAAAGGTTTGTCTTTTTCTACCTTCAAATCCAAAGGGCTTTGTAACCACACCTACGGTAAGGGCCCCAAGTTCCTTGGCTATTTCTGCAACTATGGGTGCAGCTCCTGTCCCTGTTCCTCCACCCATGCCTGCAGTTACAAAAACCATATCAGCTCCCTTTAATGAGTTGGCAATCTCTTCTCTACTTTCTTCAGCAGATTGCCTGCCGATATCTGGGTTTGCGCCAGCGCCTAAACCTCTGGTTATCTTACCACCAATTTGAAGTTTTACATTTGCCTGAGAATTATGTAATGCTTGGGCATCTGTATTAACCACAATAAAGTCTACACCCTTCATGCCTTCGTTAATCATCCGGTTTACAGCATTACTTCCTCCGCCACCCACTCCAATAACCTTGATATGAGCAAATTGTTCCATATCTAAATCAAACTCGAACATATATACTCCCTCCTGTTAGTTTAACGAAAAAAATCATTAAAAAGATGTTTAAATTTATCCAACAATCCTTGACCCATATGGTTTGATTTATTGGGGGTAGAGGTCTGTAAATTGTTATTTACCACATATTGAATAATCCCAGTTCCAGTGGTAAAAGAAGGATCAGCAACTCCAATATATTGAGGTTGATAAATTCTCACATTCCCACCCAACTGAGCTTGGGCAATAATGGCTATTCCAGGAAGTGCAGCCACACCACCTGTTAAGATAATACCACCTGGCATAACCTCGCCATAGCCTGACCTAACTAATTCCTTTTTAATCAAATAAAAAATCTCCTGAACCCTAGGTTCAATTATTTCTGTGAGTCGGTTAATTCCAATCTCTTCCCTCTCCTTACCCACAGTGGTAACTTCAAATTTCTTATTTATATCTTCAAAAAGGGTAGAACCGAATTTTACTTTTACCTTTTCACCTTCGGATAAAGAGACTCTCAAACCCTTGGAAATGTCGCTAGTTATGTGGTCACCCCCTATGGGTATAACCATTTTATCTAGTAGGTTGGAATTTTGAAAAACAGCAACCTCAGTGGTTCCTCCACCAATATTTATCAGTATCGCCCCAAGTTCCTTCTCATCAGGAGATAAAGCAACTTCACCAACTGCTAAACTACTTAAAACAAAACTCTCAACTTCTAAGCCCGCCCTTTCCACACATTTCCTTAGGTTCCTTAAAATGGTGGATGTTGCCGTTAAAATCAAAGCCTCCACTTCTAATCTTACGCCAATCATACCCACTGGGTCTTTTATACCATCATAACCATCCACTATGAAATTAATTGGTATACTGGATATAATCTCTCTCTCAGGGGGGATAGCCACTACCTTAGCCGCCTGTAAAACCCTATCATAATCATATTCTGTTATTTCTTTATCTTCCCCTGAAACAGCAACCACTCCTCTGTTTTTAAACATTTGCACATGGGCACTGGAAATACCCACAAAAACCGAGGTTATTTGACTGCCGATCATTCTCTCTGCTTGTTCCACCGCTTCCACAATGGATTTAACTGTACTATCAAGATCAACTATTGTACCTTTCCTTAGACCTAGGGACTTACTTTGACCAATTCCAATGATACTTACATTACCATCTCGATCCAGTTCACCCACTATTATCTTAGTATTAGTTGTTCCTATATCTAAACTTGCAAAAATCGATTTGCGTGACAATTATTTTCACCTCCCCAGGATAAAAAAGATTAACACAGTATAAATTCAACACATTGTAACGGATTTCC
>CAYYRM010000159.1:0-6232 GCA_964474005.1 uncultured Eubacteriales bacterium | reverse complement strand
ACCCTTGGGAAGGGAAGGAGATCCTGGATTTAAAAACACCGTGTTACCTTCTTTATAAAGCTCAGGAATATGGGTGTGTCCAGTAATGAAAATATCGATATTATATTTTTGGGCTAACTTTACTTTATCAGAAAATGTCATGGTATGTCCGTGATGGGCAAGGATTTTTTTGCCCTGTACTATAATAATTGCGTATGGGTTTTGTAAGGGATGCTCTAAAACCATTTGATCTACTTCAGCATCGCAGTTTCCTTTGGCAAATACCAAAGGGGTTTTAAGTGTATTTATCCTTTGCACTAAAAGTGCTGGATCGTAACCCTCAACTATGGGATTTCTAGGACCATGATATAAGATATCTCCACAATGAATTATTAGATCCACATCAGAAAAATATTCGGTTATAATCTTATCCCAAACAGTTGCAACTCCATGGGTATCGCTAATTATTCCTATTTTCACCACTAACAACTCCTCGTAACTAATTTATCTAAACCTAAGTCTTATTTATAAAAACAGCATAGCTCCCCGATCTTATGGTGATATCTATCAGATTATCCTTTGCCACATTGCTTAAGGTAAGTGATGAAAAAGGGTCAACATCCTTATTATCAAGGGGATATAATCCCCCTTTTATGGTAAGGCCCCTTACCTTTTCAAAGGGAAAGATAGAGAATGTTTTGTCTTTAAATCCAGTTAGTTTAGTGGATTTATTTAAAAAAAAGATAATTTCATTGGCGGTTTCCGCCATGTAGTTATTTTTATCCATATGTTTTTTTAGCACAAATAGGTTAAACAGTTGATGGTCCATCCGTCCACCTGTAATACCAAAAATAATGATATCTTTTTGGTTATAATTATCAGACAAGTAATTTAATGTGAGTTCAAAATCGCTATAATCCTTATTTTTTTGGTATTTCATTATTTTTTCACCAGAAAAATTACTTTTAATAGAATCCAAATCTCCAATGAGTCTAGTGGCCAATAGATTCGCTGGAATCTTGTCATATCCCCCATCCACAGCTATTATTTCATCAAAATCTACTTGGTAGTAGGGGCTTTTTTTAACTACATCTCCATTTAAAAAAACTAAGATTGCCATAATATCTCACCTGCCAGTTAAATTATAACATTTATTAAAGTCTTTGCAAAGAAAGAAAAACAGCAGCCCTAAAGGACTGCATGTTTTTAGAAGAAAAAGTTAACTAAAATGTAGTATATGATTATGACAACTATTTGTGTGTTAATTAAGACTAATAAAGGAGTTTTCTCCTTTTCTTTTATAAACTTAAATAAGCCAAGACCAAATGTAGTAAGCCACCCTGCTGTAATTAGGATTCTAAAAAATAATTGGTAGTTAAGGTAAATTTCAGGGCCTTTCTCACCCCTATATACTAAGAAAAGTAGAAGTGGTAATATTAAGCTCACTAATGTAAGGGCTTCGTTTTTTGAGTCTCCTTGTGGGAGATCCTTTAATTTTTTCACAATAAATGGGATTATAAAAATAACCAGTAATATTTCAGGTAATAGATAAGTTATATTGTAACCCGCGGAATAAGCCCAAACACTTTGACCTTCATTGGCATATTCTCCAAAGAATATTACCCCCGCTAAAAAATGAGATGCAAATCTTAAAGCCCCTGCCAAAGTAATACCGATTAAATAGTTCTTTCTGAATAATCCTGCAATACCAATAACGGAAAATGCTAGTAAATAATCCAAAATAAACTGGAACCAATGTACAAACCAAAAATCAGGACCTTGGGTCTTCATTATACCGTAAACAATCCCTGCCATAAGACCAGGCTTAAATCCCCATCTTAGGGCAATTAAAAATAATGGAACCATCTGTAAAGAAACAGACCCACCTTGTGGCATTTTTAAGATCCTAAAATAACTTAAAATAAATGCCAGGGCTAACATGATACCAGTTTCAACCAGTATCTTAATTTCATTGCGTTTCATCTATTTAAAAACCTCCTTTTTAGTTAAAAGAAAAAACCGTATTTCCAAATGGAAAGACGGTTGTTTAGCATAAAGATACTAACCGACTTCCCTACGCTGGTATTACCCAGATCAGGTTCGAAGGGTCAGATACCCATAGTATCTTCTCAGTTATTGTCAATAACTCCCCTAGTGGTTTTTTGCTTTTAACTTTTATAATTTAATTATATAACACTTAACATTTTTTTCAAGACTTTTTTAAGAAAATTTCTAAAGATTTTTTAGGGATTCAATGGCTTCCTTTGGATCATGATGGTTTAAGATATACGAACCAGCAACTAAAACAGTGGCACCATTTTCCACTAATTTTTTGCCGATTACATCATTAACTCCACCATCCACTTGAATCTCAATTTCCCTTCCTCCTAAGAAATGTTTAAGGTCCAGAAGTTTTTCCAATGTTGATTCTATGAATTTTTGACCACCAAATCCAGGATTAACTGACATCAGTAATACCATATCCACCTTGTCCAATACATATTTTAAATGATTTAAACTTGTGGAAGGATTAAGGGCAACTCCTGTTTTCTTCCCAAAGGATTTAATGAGCTGTAAGGTCCTATCAAGATGTACAGTGGCCTCAACATGGACTGTTATATAATCTGCCCCTGCATTGGCAAATTGCTCAATATATCTTTCAGGCCTATCAACCATTAAATGAACATCCAAACATAGGTTGGTTATTTTACGGATTGCATGGACATACTGGGGACCAAAGGTTATATTGGGCACAAACAGACCATCCATCACATCTATATGTAACCAGTTAGCACCGCATGTTTCAAGGAATTTGATATCTTTTTCTAAGTTTAAGATATTTGCTGCCAATAGGGAAGGAGCAATTTTAATCATAGCTAATATCTCACCTCATTTTCACGTATTTCATTTAAAAGAAGTAGATAGTTCTCATATCTTTCTTTACTTATCTTTCCTTCTTCCACAGCTTGTTTTATCCCACAGCTATTCTCTTTATCATGGATACAAGAGGCGAAATGACAATTTTTAAATTCTTTGAATTCTATGAAAAAATCCCTCAATTGGGTTATTCCCATATCTTTTAATTCCAGGGAAGTGAAACCAGGTGTATCCACAAGATAACTAGATTCCATGACTTCCAGTAATTCACAATATGTGGTTGTATGTTTACCCCTTTTTGTCTTTGTGCTTATGGCACCCACAGTTAGATTTAATTCTGGATTTAAATTGTTTATGAGGGTTGATTTCCCAGCCCCAGAAGGACCTGATAAAGTAGAGATTTTACCCTTTAAAACTGATTTTAAAGGGTCAGTACCTCCTAAAACCTTATTGGTTATTCCGATAATTTTATAGCCGGTATTTATGAATCTTTTACTTATATATTCCAAGTTTCCCTTAGTGTCTATATCAATTTTAGTTACACAAATTATTACTTCCAAATTATTTTTTTCAGCTATTACCGTGAGTCTATCCATAAGTAAAAAGTCAGGGTCTGGGTTTTGGGCAGCAAAAACTAATATTAGCTGATCTATATTAGCAACACTTGGTCTTATTAAAAAATTTTTTCTTTCTTTTATACCTTCGATTACACCTTGGGAGGGAGAAAGTTGTTGGAAATCCACTTTGTCTCCCACCACAGGTTTAATATTATCTTTTTTAAACTTACCCCTGGCTTTACATTCAATAATAGGAGTATTTACTGGTTTAACATAATAAAAACCGCTAATTGCCTTGACTATAATACCTTCTATGAATATTCCTCCTCTTGCTTTAAAGTGTTCTTGTTTCTAAAAGCTCATCATCCTGAAAAATCCGAGCTTCACCGCGCTCCCAAAAATTCACAGTTATATTTAAGTCCCCTTCCGTTGGATCCACTGTTTGGTCATAAACTACCCTTTCTCCTGCTAAGTCAGTGATTACTATTTTTAAAGTGTAATTTTGGGTTAATTGGCTATTATCAACATTGAATGTCCTTGATTTAGCTTCGAAGGGTCTGACAAAAAGATCAATTGAAGAACCAGGTTGTATGGTTGTCTCATTTTCATGGGAATGCCTAATAACTATCCCCGAGGGGGAGTTACCCTGGGGTACTTCCCAAGATACATATCGTACAGAGAGGTTCAAACTCCTTAAAGATTCTCTGGCCTGTTCCACGGATAATCCTATTATATTTGGTACCTCAACGGTCCTAGGTCCAGAACTTATAAAGACTGTAACAGTTTCTCCCTTCAAAAGATTCCCCCCTAAGGGTGTCTGTCTTATGACCCTACCTGCTTCCACTGTTTCGCTGTATTCAGTAACAATATCTGCCAGCAGACCCATTTGCTCAATATTTATCCTAGCCTGTCTTTCTTCAAGACCAACCACTTCTGGCACCAAAACATATTCTGGACCTCCACTGATGGTTAGGATTATTTCTCTGCCCCTTTTTACCTTTGTATTTGGTATTGGGTTTTGGTAAACCACATGATTTACTGGGATACTGGCATGAAAAACATGGTCAGTTAAAGTATAGTTTAATCCTCTACTGCGAAGTTCAGCAATGGCTTCACTTAAGGGTAGACCTTCAATGTTTGGGACAGTGACATCGGGAACATGTAAAAAGTTTCTTATTCCCCAAAAAGCCAAAGATGCTAATAGAATTATGGACAGAACAATAGAGGTAATTTTAATGATTTTTTTTCTTTTATTGTTCTTCGATTCATTTTCTTTGACTTCATCCTTAATTATTTCATTCCCTTTTATTTTCGGGGTGTCAAAAATTTGAGTATGTTGTGTAACATCTTCATTTAATTGGACATCTACTTTCCCAAATTTAAGCCAAGTTTTTATGTCATCGTATAGTTGATTAACATCGTTATACCTACTATCTTTGTTTTTTTGTAAGCACTTTTCCACTATCATTTCAACATCTTTTGGGATATCTTCCCTTAATTCCTTTATGGGTCTTACCCTTTCTTGGATATGCTTAATGGCTATGGATATAGGACTTTCCCCATCAAAGGGTAATTGACCAGTTAGCATTTCATACATCACTATACCCAAGGAGTATATATCGGATTGGACTCCTGTGTAGTTACCCTTTGCTTGTTCTGGAGAAAAATAATGTACTGAACCCATAATTGATCCTGTATTTTGAGCTGTAAGGGTATTGCTTGTAATGGCTTTAGCGATACCAAAATCGGTAACCTTTACGCGCTTTGAATTGGTGAGTAATATATTATGGGGCTTTATATCCCTATGAATTATAGAGTTTTCGTGGGCATGGGAAAGAGCCTCCGCCACCTGTTGAGCTATTTTCAATGCTTCATTTGGTTCTAAGGGAGCCTTTGAAGTAATGTATTCCTTTAAGGTCATTCCATCAACATACTCCATTACAATAAAATAGCTAGACTTTTCCTGTCCCACATCATAAACCCCTACAATATTAGGGTGGGATAGACTGGCAGAAGCCTGTGCCTCGCGACGAAACTTCTTAACAAACTCATCATCGTGAACAAATTGAGGACGTAAAACCTTAATTGCCACAATACGATTTAATAGTGTACATCTAGCCTTATAAACAATGGCCATTCCGCCTCCGCCAACTTTTTCGATAATTTGATATCTATTGGCAAGTTTACGCCCAATCATTTACTCACCCCCCTCACCTAATTGAATAATTATTAAAGTTATATTATCATTTCCCCCACGCTCCAAAGCTAACTGGGTAAGTTTTTCACCAGCTTTTTCAACACTATTATCTTGCAATATTAAAGATATTTCATCATTATCCACTAAATTTGACAGCCCATCAGTACACAGTAATATAATATCATTTAGTTCTATAGGTTGAGAAATAGTTTGGATTTCCACATCTGTGGACGTTCCTAAAGCTTGGGTAAGGATGTTTTTCCTAGGGTGTTTATTGGCCTCTTCCTCTGTTATTTGTCCTTGTTTCAATAGCTCTTGTACATAGGAATGGTCAGTGGTTAATTGACAAAGTTCTCCATCACGAAGTAAATATGCTCTGCTATCACCAACATGGCCTAGATTAAGCATATTATCATTAAAAATCACTGCAGTTAGGGTGGTACCCATACCAAAATATTCAGTGTTTTCAGCACCAAAATTGTACATCTCTTTATTTATTTCTTCAAGGTCAGTTTTTAACTGTATAATCTCACTTGTCTTGAGCTTTTCCTCAAGTAAAGTAACAGCCATTTTGCTTGCATACTCTCCACAATCAAACTGTTACACCGAATTAAACAATGCA
>CAYYRM010000158.1:0-6308 GCA_964474005.1 uncultured Eubacteriales bacterium | reverse complement strand
TATATAAACAGCAAAATCCAAATTTTATAGATGCGCCTTTTTTATCTAACCACGATACCAATATAATAATGGGAAGACTTCATAAAGATACCAATAGAATGAAAATGGCTGCCAGCATACTATTGAGTTTACCGGGGGATCCCTATATTTTCGCTGGTGAGGAAATAGGGATGGTCAGTGATGAAGACCATATGAATATAAGGGAGCCCTTTAAATGGTATAAGGAAAATGGACCAGGTCAAACCACTTGGAGAAAAAATTCCTTCAACAGCGCAGAAAACTGGTCACCATCTGTGGAAGAACAAAAAGACGATCCAAACTCCCTGTTAAACCATTATAAAGAGGTAATATCTATAAGAAAAAAATATTCTCCATTAATGTACGGAGATTTTGAATTAGTCCCCAATGATAACAACAGAGTGTTAACATTTGCTAGAACATGGGAAGATAAAACAGTAATCGTAGCCCATAACTTTAGCGATGCAGAACAAACAGTAACCTTTACAACAAACCATGAAATCTCAGGCTTCGAATCCCTAAACAAAAACGTTAAACTTACTGAAAAGGAAAATACCATAACAATAACAATCCCACCACTATCATCAATTTATATCTACTAAAACCGACGCAAGTCGGTTTTTTAGTTAAAAAAGCATACTCAGGGATGTGTAGGAATATCACTAAAACAATTTCACTAAATAAACCAAAAAGCGTAGGAGACTAATAAATATCATCTTTGTAAATATTAAAAAATGCTAAAAAAACTTTCCATCAAATGGTTTCTTATTGAAAGACCCAGGTAAGCCCAGATAACAAATTTCAGTGTGTTTCCTATGCCATAGAAATTAAAGCCCCCCGAAACCCGCTTGCATCCGCGTAATCCGCGAAATCCCAAGACCCTAAGAAAAAGCTATAAATAAAATCCGTGCTAGCATACTATTAGAAAGCCCCCTTCCCCATCCCGAATATTTCCAAATCCCATGCCCACACATTAAATTACTCATTGCACTTTTTTGGAATATGGCATATAATGAAGTTGTAAGGCTACCCAATTAGGGAGTCAAACTACTTTTCTACTTTCTACTTAAAAAACACTTTATACAAATACTGCTCTGAGCCATTTGGACCGAGACAGGTATATGGACACATCTCTATTAATATAGGGGTGTAATTTCCCTGTCTATCCAAACGGATAGACACTTTTTTTGCTCAAATGAGCAATAGGAGGGATTTAATGAAGATAGGAATAATTGGTGCAGGCAAGGTTGGTACTGCTTTTGGTCTATATTTAAAACAAAAGGGAATTAATTTAATAGGCTTTTATAGTAAGACGGAAAAATCAGCCCAAAAAGCTGCGCAAAAAACCAATACAAAAGTGATGTCGTTAAATCAATTGGTAGCCATTTCGGAACTAATTATCATCGCCACACCCGATGGTGAAATTAAAAAGGTCTGTGACAATATTGCAGAGGCTAATCTATTTACAAAAAAACATACGGTGGTACATATGTCAGGAGCCTTAACTTCAGATATATTAAATAATGCCAGATTAAAGGGAGCCAGCATATACTCCCTTCACCCTATGCAATCCTTCGCAGAGATTGATAAAAGTGTAGAGGACATCAAGAATACTTTTTTAACAATGGAAGGGCAGGGGGACAATACCCTGATACTAGATCTACTAAAGACCCTTGGAAACCCCTATATTGAAATCCAGAGCAATCAAAAGGTTTTATACCATGCAGCAGCATGTGTGGCATCTAATTATCTTGTTACATTAACAGGCATGGCCGCTGAGATTTTACAGAAAATTGGCTTTGAACAACAAGATAGCTTAAACTTATTGCTCCCTTTGATGGAAGGGACCCTTAAAAACATTGGGAAAATAGGTGTAAACAATGCCCTTACAGGCCCCATTGTCAGGGGAGACAAAGGGACAGTGGAAAAACATCTGGAGACTTTAAAAATAGATGGAGAAATAAAAGAATTATATTCTTTATTAGGCTTAAGGACTTTGGATATCGCCCAAAAGAGAAATTTATCTGTGGATAAAATTACGGAGCTTGAAAAATTACTTAAAGGATGTGAACATAATGGATAAGAAATTTACCGTTAGTACATTTATGGAAAGTAAGGGTAAAGGTGATAAAATAACAATATTGACAGCCTATGACTATACAACAGCCAAGCTTTTGGATGGAACAGGTATTGATTGTATGTTAGTTGGTGATTCATTGGGTATGGTTATGCTTGGCTATGATAGTACCTTGAAGGTTACAGTAGATGATATGATTCACCATACACGGGCAGTGGCTAGGGCTGCAAAAAGGGCTTTGGTTATTGCTGATATGCCATACCTTTCCTACCATGTAAGTGTTGAGGAAACAATTAAAAATGCTGGTAGGTTAATACAAGAAGGTGACGCCCAAGGTGTAAAGGTTGAAGGTGGAGAGGAGATCATTGACAAGGTTAAGGCGTTGATTAAGGCACAGATACCTGTTTTAGGTCACTTAGGGTTAACACCTCAATCGGTTAACATGATGGGAGGCTATAAGGTACAGGGTAAAAGTGAGAAACAGGCTAAAAAACTCATTGCTGATGCAAAGCTTTTAGAGGAAGCTGGGGTATTCGGAATAGTGTTGGAATGTGTGCCTAAACAGTTGGCAGAACATATATCTAAATCAATCAAGATCCCAACCATTGGAATTGGTGCAGGTAATGGTTGTGATGGTCAAGTGTTGGTTGTTCAAGATATGCTTGGAATGTATCAAGATCTGGCACCAAAGTTTGTAAAACGTTATGCTAACATTGGTGAAACTATCCAAGCTGGCGTATCAGAATATATTTTAGAAGTAAAATCTGGGGCTTTCCCAGAGGATAAACATTCATTTATGTTGAAGGAAGAATTATTAGAAAAACTATATTAGTGAGGAAGAGTGGAAATGAAAATAGTAACTAGACCAAAAGAAATGCAAAGCTTTTCCATGGAATTAAAAGCCCAAGGAAAAAGGGTGGGTTTTGTTCCCACAATGGGATTTTTACACAAAGGACATATTTCCCTAATTGAAAGGGCTAAAAAAGAAAATGATGTGGTGGTTGTTAGTATTTTTGTGAATCCCACTCAGTTTGGAGAGGGAGAGGATTTCGATATTTATCCTAGGGATTTTGAGAGGGATCGAGATTTGGTTCATCAGGCAGGAGCAGATGTAATCTTCTACCCCCAAGTGGAGGATATATATCCAACGGGATATAAAACCTTTGTGGAGGTTTACAATATAACCGATAAGCTATGTGGAGCTTCAAGACCTGGACATTTTAAAGGTGTTACCACAGTGGTTTCAAAACTGTTTAATATGGTTTTACCCCATAGTGCTTATTTCGGACTTAAAGATGCCCAACAGGTGGCAGTGATAAAGCAAATGGTAAGGGATTTGAACTTCCCCATCGATATAGTTCCATGCCCCATTGTTAGGGAAGAAGATGGCTTGGCAATGAGTTCTAGGAATGTAAATTTAACCACAAAACAACGTGCTGCTGCCCTTATCCTCTCTAAATCATTGTTCAAAGCTAAAGAACTAATTGAAGCTGGGCAAAGGGATGCTAAGAAAATTGAAAGGGAAATATCAAGCATGGTTAGTGCCGAGCCCCTAGCAAATATTGATTACATTAAAGTGGTCAATGCTGATACCCTTGAAGACATTGACACTTTATCTGATAGTATTCTCATTGCCTTAGCTGTTAAGATTGGCAAAGTAAGATTAATTGACAATATAATGTTGGAGGTCTAACTCATGTATATAACTATGTTTAAATCAAAAATTCATAAGGCAACTGTAACTGAAGCTAACCTTAATTACGTTGGAAGTGTTACCATAGACAAAGATTTATTGGATGCTTCTGGGATAATGCCCCATGAAAAGGTACAAATCGTAAATAATAATAATGGAGCAAGGCTTGAGACCTATGTTATTGAAGGTGAACCAGGTAGCGGAGTAATTTGTTTAAACGGAGCCGCTGCCAGACTGGTACAACCAGGGGATGTGGTAATTATCATAGCATACTGCATGCTAGATAATAATGAAGCAAAAACTCACCAGCCAACAGTGGTCTTTGTGGATGAGAAAAATAAAATAACATCTGTTGAGGGTAAGGAGATGCACGGAGAAATAAGATAAGTAGGTAAGATCGCTGAAAAATCTACATCTTGTTACTACAAAAGCCCATTATCCACAAAGTAAAAGAGTATGAAATCACAGATTTCATACTCTTTTTTAATGAAAGTTTTTATTTTTATCCTGTTTTTGAATCTAGTTTTAAGCTTGCCTTAAAGCCTCCAAAGCTTCTTCATAATTTGGGTGGTCTGTTACCTCTGGAACATATTCCACATATGTTACTACATCATTGGGATCAATTACAAAAACTGCCCTGGTTAATAAACGTAAACCTTCAATAAGTACACCGAAGGCATTGCCAAAGCTGGCATCCCTATGGTCGGAGAAAACTTTGATATTGTCTATACCAGCACTTCCACACCAACGGGATTGAGCAAAGGGTAAATCCATACTTATTGTTATGATTTCAGCATCGGGTATCTTACTTGCTTCTTCATTGAACCTTCTGGTTTGTTGATCACATACACCTGTATCAATTGACGGAACAACACTAATAAGACGCTTTTTACCCATGAATTCACTACACTTTACTTCATTAAGCCCATTATCAACCACAGTAAAATGTGGAGCCTTATCGCCAACCCTAACCTTTTCACCTAAAAGAACTATAGGGTTTCCTTTCATGGTAACCTTCATAAAAAAACCTCCTTCATGTGAAATTATAGCTAAATATTACCTTTTTTAGGTTATGCTAAATGATAAATCATTATACTGCAAAGGGAGGAGTAAAAGAATATATAGGGATGTTGATGAGGGTCACAGTTAACGGGAATAAAGGAAGTAAATTAGGGAGTTTAAGGAGGTCATAGTTAACGATCGTAAAGGAAGTAAAATAAGATAATATGGTACTTGTATCCGTGTAATCCGTGAAATCTCTTTTAAAAATCCGCGTTAGCATGCTTTTAAAGTTCTCTAGAAGAAACAATTGACTTTATATTATCACTTGTGATAATGTTACAATGAGGTGGTAAAAATGAGTGATAAGGTGATCATTGACTGGGAACAAGAAGAAAAACGACTGGAAGAAGAATATAAGCAAAAGCTCGAGGAATTAAAACAAAAAAAGAAAGAAAGTCAGTTGGTAGGTAACATATTAGCTAAAGGGGTGCTCCCTGTTTTAGTTATGCATATAGTGGGGAAACAGCCCTCCAATGGAAACGAACTCTCAACTTTAATTGGAGAAATCACCCAGGGAAAGTGGATCCCCAGCACTGGTGGAATATACCCCATTTTAAAAAAGATGGAGAAAAGTGGATTTATGGAATCCAGTTGGGACGACCCCGAAAAGAGAATTAAAAAAATCTATACCATTACTGAAAAGGGTAAAATAGAACTAAAAACCCAAAGAAATCTTTTGGCAGACAGTGTTCAGCAGACTGTGGATATATTAAACGGTATATTAAATAGCTTAAATGAATAACAAGAAACTAGTCATAATGGGATTATTTCCACTAGACTAGTTTTTTTATTTAAAAATTATAAATGTCATTGACATATATTATCACTAGTGATAATATATAAATAATATCATCACTAGTGATAATCACAAAAGGGGGATTTAAGTAATGAAAAAAATTAAAATTAAAGAGCCTGTAAATACCTTAACCCATTTATCTGCATGTATCCTTGCTATTTTTGGAACAATTTATCTAATTCTAAACTCTGCAGGGGAGCTCACAAAAACAATAACCTTAGGTATATATGGTGCCAGTCTAATAACCCTTTATGGCGCAAGCTCTTTATATCATGGGACAAAAACTACCCCTAAAAAGGAATTACTTCTTAAAAAATTTGATCATGTGGCCATATTTTTCCTTATAGCGGGTAGTTATACCCCAGTGCTCTCATTTGGACTTCCGCCCATTTGGAGAACAACTATGCTCATATTGGTATGGTCTTTTGCCATAATTGGGATGATACTAAAACTATTCTATGTCAACGTACCTAGATGGGTTTCATCGGTTATCTATGTATCATTAGGATGGGTGGCCCTTATACCATTTTATCAGCTAATGAAATCTTTCCCATTCATGGCAATACTTCTAATGATTTTAGGAGGGGTGGCATATACCTTTGGTGCAGTTATATATGCCACAAAATGGTTTGACTTTATACCAGGTAAGTTTGGATTCCATG
>CAYYRM010000157.1:0-6341 GCA_964474005.1 uncultured Eubacteriales bacterium | reverse complement strand
GTACTGGTCATAACAGTCATTCTTTTTTTTGCAATGGCATTATTGGAATGACAAATGAGTACACAATAACTTTGCAATGAGCTTCTTCCAACTCTACCCCTTAACTGATGTAGCTGAGCCAGACCAAATTTTTCAGCATTCTCAATTACCATTACCGTAGCGTTGGGTACATCCACTCCAACTTCCACAACGGTGGTGGATACTAAAATTGAATAATCCCCTTGCTTAAACTTTAGCATCACTTCTTCTTTTTCCCATTGCTTTTGCTGACCATGTAATAAACCCACCTTTTGGTTAGGGAAGATTTCTTGAATTTGTTTATGATAATTTACTGCACTTTCCCCACTAACCTTTTCAGATTCTTCCACCAACGGGCAGATAATATAACATTGATGACCTTTAAATAATTCCTTACTGACGAAGTCATACACCTTTTCCCTTGAGTTTGGGGTAACACTATATGTCAGAATGGGTTTTCTTCCCTTTGGCATTTCCTTAATAACTGAAACATCTAAATCTCCATACAAAACCTGAGATAATGTCCTTGGTATTGGTGTGGCAGACATGACTAAAACATCTGGGGCTTCCCCTTTGGTCCTTAACAATGCCCTTTGTTTTACTCCGAAACGGTGTTGTTCATCTGTCACGATTAAGGACAAATTACTGAATTCGACTTTTTCTTGTAAAATTGCATGGGTCCCAATAATTATGTTACCTGACCCAGTTTTTATTTGATCATACACCTTTTCTTTTTCTTTTGAAGAAGATGTTAAGAGTAAAACATTTATTCCAAGACCGGCAAACACCTTTGTAAAGCTTTTATAATGTTGTTCTGCCAAGATTTCAGTGGGTGATAGTAGTACCCCTTGCCCTCCGGACAAAACACAGGCATATAACCCTATGGTTGCCACAATGGTTTTACCGCTACCTACATCCCCTTGAACTAACCTGTTCATTGTTTTTACACTACCCATGTCAGCTAATACATCTTTAATTACATTTTCTTGGTCATTGGTCAACTTAAATTCAAGTCTTCGTACAAATTCTTTTATTTTCTCCATATCAAACCTATGGGAAAATCCAAGTTTTAGTTTCATTTCCCTTTTATAAGATAACATCGCTGATTGAAAAATCACTAGCTCCTCAAAAATAAATCTATCCTTGGCCATCACCCATTTTTCTTCACTTGTGGGATTATGAATTGTATTTATACTGTCTATTATGCTAGGGATATTAAATTTATCCCTAAACTCTATGGGAAATGGCTCTGGCACTAAATGGAGAAATTTTTCTAGGGCAATGGCTATTGAGTCCTTGATTACCTTTTGAGTTAGTTCTTCTGTGGCTTTGTACACAGGTATAAGGTTTTCTCCAGGGGTGTTCATTTCAAAAACAGGTTTTGTGGAGAACTGAATTTCAGATACAGTGATTTGTTTATATTGTTTATTATATATTCCGTTTATAGTTACTTGTTTATTTGGCACCAGTTGTTTTAACAAGTAAGGTCTGTTAAACAAAACTATTTTAAACCTTGAATTTTCTGAGGAGATGGTTGTGGTGATCATGGAAAGGTTTGCACGTATTTTTTTCATGTAGGGGTTGTCCACAATAAAACCTGTTAAAGTAACCTTTTCCTTGTCCTTTAAGGCACTCTTCTCATTGGCGTTGGTTACCTTGTGTAAATCACGGGGGAAAAAAAATAATAAATCCCTTACTGTATCCACACCAATTTTTTTAAAAAGTTTTGCCTTTTTGGGACCTACACCCTTAATAAATTGAATATCCCTTTCCAAGCCCATTTTTATTTACCCCCTAGCTTTTCCTCAATACTTCTAGCGGTTGGTGTATTGGCAAGGCCAGCCATGGATGTTTCCTTTAACTCTACAGGCAATAAATTTCCAACCTCAGCCATTGCCACGATAACTTCGTCAGCGGGAATAACACTTCTAACCCCTGCCAAAGCCATATCCGCAGCCATAACTGCAATTGTGGCACAGCTTCCATTTCTCTTGATACAAGGGACTTCCACAAGACCTGCCACTGGGTCACAAACTAATCCCATTATGCTTTTTAGGGCAATTGCCACAGCGTCCAGCATTGCTTCTTTATCACCATCTAAAAGCTCAACAACTGCTGCAGCTGCCATGGCTGCTGCGCTTCCACACTCAGCCTGACATCCCCCTTCTGCTCCCGCCACTGTCCCTTTTTTTGCTATTATTTTTCCCACTGAAGCTGCGGTGAATAATACCCTTACTATATCCTCGTCTGGAATTTCATAGGACTCAGATATGGCCAATAAAACCCCAGGTAATATACCACACGACCCTGCAGTGGGTGTTGCCACTATTTTCCCCATGGATGCATTGACTTCAGCCATGGCCATGGAAAAAGCCACAGCCTTTTGAGTTATGGGACCTAAGAGTCCCCTAGAATTATTATGATATTTTTTAGCATCTCCACCAGTAAGCCCAGAAACGGATTTAATATCATTTTCAAGTCCTTTATAAATCCCTTCTTTCATTACTTCCCAGTTGAGCTTCATCTGATTAATGATATCCTCTTGGGACCTTTCTGATGTTATCCCCTCAATTTCCATAACTATATCAGAAACTCTACATTGATTTTTAACTGCTTGGGAAACAATCTCATTTAAGGTGTTCGGAAAGCCCATGTACATATCCTCCTAAATGGGTTTTATAAATGATACTTTTATTACCTCTTCAATTTCCTTTATGGCTTGTATACAGTTTTCTGAAACCTCTTGGTCTGTTTCTACCACCATTAGAGCACTAACACCCTTTGTTTCTCTTATTACACGCATATAAGCTATGTTTACCTTATCCTCGGCAACTTTACCAGTGATTTTAGAAATTATACCATATTTGTCTTTGTGGGGAATAATTAAAGTGAAATATTCCCCTGTTAGCTTCACTTTAAAATTATCAATTTCAGCTATGGTTATATTTCCCCCACCAATGGAAGTACCCATTACCCTTATTCTATTTCCACCTACGGTTTGGATATGAAACTCCACGGTGTTTGGGTGATAACCCTTTTTGTTACTTTCTATGAATCTATATGTTAAATGTTTTTCCCTGGCAATACTGAAGGATTCCTTAATTCTTTCATCATCTGTATCAAAACCCAATAGACCTGCCACTAACGCTAAGTCAGTCCCATGGCCCTTATATGTTTTTGCAAAGGAACCATACAAGAATATATCACAATGTGCCACTTCTTCATTGGCTATGGTTTTAGCCATTTTCCCTAATCTAACTGCTCCTGCAGTGTGAGAACTAGAAGGCCCGATCATAATCGGGCCTATTATATCAAATACACTCATAGCGGGACCTCCTAGAAATTTATGCTGGATAAATAACTATTCCGATGGATCCTAATCCAATATGTGCCCCAACGGCAGAGCTCATCTCAGATATTATTAATTCATCATAAGTAATACTGTCATCAACTAAATCCCTTAATTTTACAGCATCCTCTAAACTATCACAATGTATAATTGCTATTTTATATTTCTTTTTTTTCTCAAACTGTGTGTCAATAATCTCAATTAGATTCTGCAATGCCTTAGTTTTATTGCGGTGACCTTCTATATGAGTTAAGTCCCCTTGAACTAATTTGAAGACATTATATAAATCATCTGATTTCTGATTTTCCTTAAAAACATTTGTGAAGATACAATCACCTTCAGCCAAAAAGTACCCTTGTATTGTTTCTTTTTTATGGCTTAAAATTTCTAGAACTTCCGATAAATGTAAGTTGGCTTTCACAGCCCTTCCAGCTTCAACCACCAATACTCCCAAAGCCATGGAAACTAGGTGTGAATCAATTACAGTAATATTGTGTTCTGACCCCAGCATTGTTTTAGCTATATTTGCAGAGGATATGGTTCCACTGTAGTTAGATCCTATGTGGATGGAAATTATTTGGTCATGCTCCTTAGCCAATTCCTTATATAACTCCATAAATTCTGTGGGAGCTGGTTGAATGACATTAAAATCCTTACACCCTTCTCTGCTTTTTCTGTAAAATTCTTCAGAAGAAAAATCAATGCCGTCTTTATAAACCGTAGATCCAATTTGAATTTTTACAGGTATTATATTTATGTTTAGCTCATCAATTAAGCTTTGGGGCAGATCTGCAGTACTATCTGTAACAATTGCAATACTGTTCATTTTTTGGTTTCCACCTTTTTGTAATTATTCTACAGATATTAAATAATAGTAGAGGGGTTGACCACCACTGTGTAATTCCACTTCCACATGATCGAATCTTTCAGAAATCACAGATAAAATCTTTTCGCCTTGACTTTTTTCAATATCCGATCCATAAAAAATTGTAACTATTTCGCTATCTTCATCGATTATTTTTTCCAGAAGACCTAAGGTTGTGCTTTCGATGTCTTCCCCAATAACCTCAATTTTGTTTTCTGCGATACCTAATATATTTCCTTCTTTGATATCTAAGTCATCATACTTAGAATCCCTTACGGCAAAGGTGATTTGTCCAGATTTCACAGTACTTAATCCTTGCTCCATACCTCTATGAATGTCATCTAAACTACCTTCACTTTGGTAATTTAACATTGCAGATATTCCTTGGGGAATGGTTTTGCTTTTAACAACCCTAACGGGAATTGATGCTAGCTTTTCAGCCTGTTGAGCAGCCAAAATGATATTGCTATTATTAGGGAGCAATATTATCTGTTCCGCATTAACCTTTTCCATGGCCTTTAAGAAATCCTCAGTTGAAGGATTCATTGTCTGTCCACCTTCGATGACAAAGTCCACCCCCATACTGGTAAATATCTCTTTCAAACCCTCTCCTGCAGCCACTGCGATTACACCAATTTCTTTTTTGGGACCTTTATGACTTTTTTCCTCTTTAGTTTTATGGAATCCTTCACTTTGAAGAAGCATATTATCGATTTTGATCCCTTGAAGGTTACCTAACTTTCCACCATACTCCAGTGCTTTTCCTGGATTATTTGTGTGTATGTGTACTTTAACCATGTCATCGGTTCCCACTGATAGTAAAGAATCCCCTAAATGTTCTAAATTATCCCTTATTTTGTCAGGATTTAGATTTGAGCCTAGGATAATAAATTCTGTGCAGTACTTAAATTCAATTTGGCTTGGATCAATTGGGTGTTCATCCACAAAATCAATAACCGCATCTTCAGATTTCGTGAAGGTAATTTCCTCACCTTTCAAAAACTTAATCCAACCCTCATATATTACCAATAAACCCTTTCCACCTGCATCAACAACTCCCGCTTGTTTTAAAACTGGGAGCATCTCTGGTGTTTGTTTTAGGGTTTTTTCACCTTGTTCTAATGCCTTTTCCATAACATCAATTAGGTTCCCACCATTTTTTGCTTCCACTAAGGCTGCCCTTGCAGCGGCCTTGGAAACAGTGAGGATTGTACCTTCCACTGGCTTCAAAACCGCCTTATATGCTGTTTTAACACCTTCATTTAAGCCACTGGCAAAGTCCACAGGTGTAAAGGTAGTTTTGTTCTCTAAGGTCTTGGAAAAACCCCTAAAAAGTTGAGATAAAATTACCCCTGAATTCCCCCTAGCACCCATTAGAGAGCCCATAGCCAATGCTTTCACAACGTCTCTAACTGAGTCATTATTAACTTTTTTTACTTCGTTTATAGCCGATGTCATTGTTAGATTCATGTTTGTTCCAGTATCGCCATCTGGCACTGGGAAAACATTCAAGCTATCAACTTCTCCTTTATGCATGCTCAAAGAACTTCCACCTGCCACAAGCATATCCCTTAACAGGTTTCCTCCTATGATTTTTAAATCCATAAAATTATCCTCCTCTTAACTGTTAATTACTTTAACTCCTTGTACATTAACATTAACATCTCTAACTATTAGACCTGTAATTTTTTCTACGGTGTATTTAACTCTATCAATGACATTGTAGGCTACTTCATTTATTTTAGTTCCGTAGCTCACAACTATGTATAGGTCAATAATAACTTCACCATCTACACTTTTTACTTCCACACCTTTATTTAAATTCTCTCGACCTAAAAGCTCTGTAAAACCATCCTTTACACTGTTCCTAGAGTACATTCCAACTAAACCGTAACATTCTAAAGCACTGGCTCCAGCCAATGTTGCAATAACATCTTTATGAATCGTTACATTGCCGTAAGCAGTAGAAAATTCCATACAAATAACCTCCCTTAAAATTATAGCTTTATATTATTTTACTACATTTGCTAAAAAAATAAAAGAAAATAGTTAAAAGGAGCTATTTGCGATGTTCTATGAAATCGATAAACAGGATAATTAGGGGTGGTT
>CAYYRM010000156.1:4544-6343 GCA_964474005.1 uncultured Eubacteriales bacterium | reverse complement strand
TCTAAGAAACACAAACACCCAAACAGCCCTGTTTCTGCGGGACCCAAAATACAGTCAGTATATATAACCGTGTTAGGATTTTGATTTTACCCATATAAGCATTCCAAACGCTAAAGCGTTGCAAGAAGTTTAGTAAGTATAAATCGTGTTAGGATTTTGAATATAAAAAAGACCACATAAACAAAAACAAGCATATAATATAGATAGTAGAAAATAGGCATACTTAAATAGCAGAAGGAGGAATAACATGAAAAAGCGGATAATTTTTCTTGCAGCTTTACTGGCACTTGCAATTACCCTTATGGGATGTCAAATTGAATTCATATTAGGCGATCAATACGAGCTACCCGAAGGGGAATTAAGGGTACACTTCATTGATGTAGGACAAGGTGATGCCATTTTAGTTCAAAGCGCTCAGCATATAATGCTCATTGACGGGGGAGATAGGGGAACTGCCAATGACCTTGTGGCATACCTCCAAGGTGAAAGAATTGAACATATCGACATAGTAGTGTCAACCCATCCCCATGCAGATCACATAGCTGGACTATTATCGGTACTTGAAAACTTTACCATAGGAGAAGTGATTGACCCTGGGGTAATACACACATCCAAAACCTTTGAAGACTACTTGACACTTATTGACCAAAAGGATATTAAATTTACTGAGGGTAGGGCAGGGATGAAAAGGGATATATCCCAAGGTTATCATTTTGAAATCCTGCATCCACACAATCCATCTTCAAGACACTTAAATGATGCATCAATTGTAATTAAACTAACCTTTGGGGAAATTTCATTTATGTTCACAGGTGATGTGGAAGCCCCTGGAGAAAGGGAAATCCTAGAAAGAGGTAAAAACCTTAAAAGCCAAATATTGAAGGTTAGCCATCATGGGTCCTCAACATCCAGCACCGAGGAATTTTTAAAGAAAGTAGCCCCAGAGGTGGGTATAATAATGGTGGGTGCCAATAATCGTTATGGGCATCCCCATAGGGAAACTATGGAAATACTGCAAACCAATGGAATAGAAGTGTATAGAACAGACCTTAATGGAACAATAATAATATCAACCGATGGTGAAGAATACAGCATAGATACAAAAAAGTAGGAGGTTTATCATGCAAGCAGTAATCGATCGTTTTGAAGGAGATTATGCAATACTTTTGTTCGAAGAACAAGATGCCCAAGTGGACTTTCCAAAAAAGTTATTACCAAAAACAGCACAAGAAGGGGATATAGTTACATTCGATATTCAGGTGGACAGCGAAGAGACCAACACCCGTAGACACAGGGTAGGAAACCTACTAGAAAAACTGAACAGGAAAAATAAGATCTAAAAACAGAGGACGAGATCCTCTGTTTTTTTAAATCTCTTGACAGGATCCTCTTTTTTTTAAAACCTCTGACACGGCTAAGAATGATAATTTTGAAGGTCCCACAGGAAAAAACCAGTTCTTAGGTGAGACAGGTGGGTCCGCTGTTGATTAAAATAGTTGAAAAGAAATACACCAACACTAACTTACACTAAAAAGAACAAAAGCCATATAATTTTTAAAATCTTTTTATATTAAATAAATACAAAGTATCCAAACAGCCCTACCTCTGCGGGACCCCCAGAACCATCAGGAGATATAAACCGTGTTAGAGATTTTGAAAACCTCTGACACGGTTAAGAATGATAATTTTGAAGGTCCCACAGGAACAAACCAGCTCTAGGGTTGGTAGGTGGGTCCGCTGTTTTTTAAAATAGTTGAAAAGAAATACACCAACACTAACTTACACTAAAAAGAACAAAA
>CAYYRM010000156.1:0-4444 GCA_964474005.1 uncultured Eubacteriales bacterium | reverse complement strand
CTCTGCGGGACCCCCAGAACCATCAGGAGATATAAACCGTGTTAGAGATTTTGAATTAGATTTTAAAACCGAGAGCCTTTGACAGTCAATGGCATCACCAAATAAACCGAGAGCTTTATGACAGAGCAAAAGAGCAATAAATAAACTGAGTAAATCTGAGAGCGATGTTTTTAAAAGAGGTTGAAAGTTGAAAGAAAATACAGAAAACATCACCACTAATTTACACCAAATAGACCAAAAGGTGTAAGAGATTTAAAAATATATTATCAAATAACTACAAAGTCCTGAAACAGCCCTACCTTCGTGGGACCTGCAAAACCAGCCATATATATAAACCGTGTTAAGGATTTTAGTTTTTTAAAGACCCAACAAAGAGCAAATCCTTTCTTATCCGTGTTAATCAGCGGCTAAATGTCTTTAAATCATTACAAGTAATAATTTACCATGCCCATAAAAAGCAGAAAAAACACTCCCACACGTATAATATGTAAGTATAGAAAATCACAAGGGGGAGAAAACCTTGGATAAAAAGAAAAAAGCCAGTGGAAGCGAACTTGAAACTCTCAAAGAAAGTATGAAAATGATAGAAGAACTATTAGACAATGCATACTACGGCATGGTGCTAGTGGACAGTGAAGGATATATAGTGAAATGGAACTATGAGAAACTTTTTGGAAAATCTGAAGCTGAAGTTTTAGGAAAACACGTTAAAGACGTCATAGAAAATACCCGTCTGCACATTGTAGTCAAAACAGGTGTAAAAGAGATATGCGACATTCAAGAAATCAATGGAACCAATGTAATAACAAGCAGAATCCCCATATTTCAAGGGGACAAAGTAATAGGAGCTGCAGGAACAATACTATTTAAAGACACAAATGAATTACAGCTACTGGCTAAAAGAATAAGATCATTGGAAGAGACCATAGATAAGTACAAAGGCGAAGTAAGCAGAATGTATGAAGCTAGGTATTCATTTGAGGATATAAAAACCCATAACCACAAAATGAGAGAACTTAAGGAGATAGCTAGGAGGGTTGCAAAAACAAATTCCACTGTTTTGATCCAAGGTGCCAGTGGAACAGGTAAAGAGTTATTTGCCCATGCCATTCATAAAGAAAGCCTAAGAAAATATGGCAATTTCGTAACCCTAAACTGTGCTGCCATACCGAAAGAGCTTCTGGAAGCAGAGCTATTTGGCTATGAAGAGGGAGCATTTACAGGTGCAAAAAAGGGTGGTAAAATAGGGAAATTTGAACTGGCCCAAGGAGGTACAATCCTCCTTGACGAGATTGGAACCATGCCTTTGGAAATGCAATCAAAGCTTTTAAGGGTACTAGAAGCCAGAGAGTTTGAGAGGGTAGGAGGCAACAAAAGGGTCAAATTAGATGTGCGAATAATAGCTTCCACCAATGAGAATCTTGAACAGGCTGTGCAAAAGGGAGATTTCAGGTCTGACCTTTTCTACAGGCTAAATGTCATAAGAATAGAAATACCATCCCTAAAGGACCGCATTGATGATATAGATATTCTATCAAAGGCAATTACCGAAACCCTGTCACAAGATCTCCTTGTGGGAAAAAAAATATTGGCCCCTGATACCATTAGCATCCTAAAACAACATCTATGGCCAGGTAATGTACGAGAACTAAGAAATGTATTGGAAAGAGCCATAAACTTCGCTCCCCTAAATATAATATTACCTGAACACTTACCAGAGTATATTTTAAAAAACAGTGATAAAACAATTACCACTTCACTGACATTAAAGGACATTACTGAAAGGGCAGAGATTGAAGCAATAAAAAAGGCTGTGGAAAAATCAAATGGGAATAAAACCATAGCTGCCCAAGAACTAAACATTCATAGGACTTCCCTCTATAAGAAAATAGAGAAATACAACTTAACTGAACTGATGGATTAATTCTTATAATTTGTAGACAAAAAACGACAAAACACTAAAGGGGTGTAGATTTTTTTCTACACCCCTTTGTCATAGCGTGGACAGTACTTGAAGAGTATTTTGAATATTAAGAAATTAAATAAGTGTAGTATATTTTCTACACACCATTATTTATCCCCAGTGATTTCAGCTGGCACAAAAATTGCGTTATAGAAATCACAAGCAAAGATATAGGGAGGTAGAGAAATGAGAGAAGTTGTTATTGTTGGGGCAGCTAGAACACCCATAGGAAATTTCGGAGGAAGTCTAGCAAGTCTTTCAGCCATAGACTTAGGGGTAATCGCTGCAAAGGAAGCTATTAATAGGGCAGGGATAAGCCCTGAAATAGTTGATGAGGTACTAGTTGGCAATATTTTATCTGCAGGATTAGGTCAAAACCCTGCAAGACAGGTTGCCATTGGGGCCAATATACCAGAAACTGTACCATCCATGACCCTAAATAAGTTATGTGGTTCAGGCCTTAGGGCAGTAACCATGGCAGCTCAGTTTATTGCCCTTGGTGATGCTGATGTTATATTAGCTGGGGGAATAGAAAGTATGAGTAACTCCCCATATATATTACCCAAAGGTAGATGGGGATATAAAATGGGTGAAGGTAAAATTGTGGACACAATGATAGTAGATGGTTTGATGGATGTTTTTAACAATATACACATGGGAATTACTGCAGAAAACATCGCTGAAAAATGGAATTTATCCAGGGAAGAACAGGATCAATTTGCCCTAAATAGCCAGTTAAAGGCTGAAAAAGCTCAAAAGGAAAATCGTTTTAAAGATGAAATAGCTCCCGTTGTTATACCCCAAAAGAAAGGTGATCCAATTGTTGTGGACAAAGATGAATATCCTAAACATGGATTAACCATGGATAAACTTGCAAAACTAAATCCTGCTTTTAAACCTGAAGGTACAGTTACAGCAGGAAATGCATCGGGAATAAATGATGGTGCAGCCATGTTAGTTGTTATGTCTAAGGAAAAAGCCGATGAATTAGGACTTAAACCTTTAGTTACAATTAAATCCTACGCATCAGCAGCCCTAGACCCAAAAATCATGGGTTATGGACCAGTACCAGCAAGTAAAAAAGCTTTGGAAAGAGCTGCGCTTACCATTGATGATATAGATTTAGTGGAAGCAAACGAAGCATTTGCCGCTCAATCATTGGCAGTTGTAAAGGATTTGGGTTTAAACCCAGATAAAGTCAATGTCAATGGAGGAGCAATAGCATTGGGGCATCCCATTGGTGCTTCAGGTGCTAGGGTACTTACTACACTAATATATGAAATGCTAAAAAGAGACAGTAAAACTGGACTTGCAACACTATGTATTGGTGGCGGGCAAGGTGTAGCTTTAATAGTTGAAAGACAATAACTGGAGGTGGAAGGATTGGCTAAAATTATAAGCATGGAAGAAGCTGTGACACTTATTAAAGATGGTTCAACTGTTATGATTGGTGGTTTTATGGGTTGCGGTTCTCCCCATAGTATCATCGATAAGTTGGTTGAAAAGGGAGTAAAGGACTTAACTGTTATTGCCAATGATACTGCAACACCTGAATACGGTTTAGGTAAATTGATTTTTAGTAAACAAGTTAAAAAAGTCATAGCTTCACATATTGGTACAAACCCCGAAACAGGAAGACAAATGAATGCCAAGGAAACAGAGGTTGAACTGGTACCTCAAGGAACCCTAGTGGAAAGGATAAGATGTGCAGGAGCTGGCTTAGGAGGGTTTTTAACGCCAACGGGAATAGGTACCATTGTTGAAGAAGGGAAGCAAAAGCTAACCATAGATGGAAAAGATTATTTACTGGAATTGCCCCTTAAGGCAGATATAGCATTATTAGCTGGTGCAAAGGTAGACAAAAAAGGTAATATCTACTACGAGAAATCCACAAGAAACTTTAACCCAATCATTGCAACGGCAGCAGACTTGGTAATAGTGGAAGCAAGGGAAATCGTGGAAGTTGGAGAAATAGACCCCAATTTGGTAATGACTCCTGGAATATTTGTTGACTACATCGTTGGAGGTGACAAATAATGGATAAAGCTAGGGTTAGAGAGGTAATCGCAAAAAGGGTAGCTCAGGAGCTAAACGATGGAGATGTTGTAAACTTAGGTATTGGTTTACCAACTTTGGTTGCAAATTATGTCCCATCAGAAATTGATATCATACTACAATCAGAAAATGGATTTTTAGGACTAGGGCCAGCTCCAACTCCGGGCTCTGAAGATATGGACTTAACCAATGCAGGAGGTCAACCTGTAACAATAAAAACAGGTGGAGCATTTTTTGATAGTGCCACATCATTTGTGATTATACGCGGTGGCCATGTGGATGTAACTGTCCTTGGGGCACTCCAAGTTGATCAAAAGGGAAATTTAGCTAACTGGATGATACCAGGAAAAATGGTACCTGGCATGGGTGGCGCCATGGATCTAGTGGTAGGTGCTAAGAAAGTAATCGTAGCCATGGAGCACACTG
>CAYYRM010000155.1:0-6405 GCA_964474005.1 uncultured Eubacteriales bacterium | reverse complement strand
GGATAATGCCCGTACTCCAATGCAATGGAGCTTAGAAGAAAATGCAGGATTCACAACTGCTGAGCCTTGGATCAAGGTTAACCCCAATTATAAATTAATAAATGTTTCAGAACAGCTTACTAGGGAAGAGTCTATTCTAAATTATTATAAACAGGTCATTAAGCTCAGAAAGACTGGTAAGTGGTCTGATTTGATTAGGGATGGTAAGTTTGAGCTTTTAGAGAAGGAGCATAAAAGTATCTTTGCCTATAAGAGATTCACAGATATGCAAACATTGATTGTTATTTGCAATTTCTATGGGGAAGAAGCTAAATTAACTGGGGAATATGATTTATCAGGGTTTGAGGTTGTTTTATCAAACTATTCAGATGTTGAGGTTAAATCAGTTATTCACCTGCGACCATACCAATGCATCGTCCTAGGGAAGCATTTGGAATGCTAGTCGTTGGTTAATAAATAAAGGTGTTAAAAAGAGGAGGAGTTATGTTGAAACTGTTAAGATGTTTGCTTGTTTTGACATTGATGGTAGCCCTAATGGCAGGGTGTACATCAGGGGGAAAAGATGAAGAGATAACAATTACATTTATGAATTTTTCTTCATCGGGTGCAAATGAAGATGTTTTAAAGGAAATGATTGATCAATTTATGCTAGATAATCCAGGGATTAAAGTTGAGACTTTAACCTATGGCTGGAATGATTACTTTACCCAGTTAGCCACAAAGGTCGCTGGTAATAGCGCTCCAGATGTATATGAACTAAACATCGAAAATTTCCGCACTTATGCTCAAAGGGGTGCAATCATAGAATTAGACACAATCTTAGCGGACAGTGGAATTGATATTTCTAAAATTCACCCAAAGGCTAAGGAAGCTTTCCAGGTGGGTGGTAAGCAATTTGGTTTACCAACTAAGTTTTCAAATGTAGTTATGTTTTACAACAAAGACTTATTTGACCAAGCTGGGATTGACTACCCAACTAATGATTGGACATGGGAAGATGAGCTTGCTGCTGCAGAAAAAATACGCGCACTAGGTGACAATATCTATGGTGTGTTTAGACCAATTCAAACCCATGAATTCTATAAAACCGTTGCCCAAAACGGTGGAAGTATGATGAATGCTGATCAGACACAATTTACTTTAAACCGTCCCGAAAACATAGAAGCTTTACAAATGATGATTGACAGAAGAAATGTATCAAATGTTAACCCCACAGCTGATCAAATGGGCGGTATGGGTGACTGGGATTTGTTTAAATCAGGCCGTCTTGGAATGTTAGTAACTGGTATTTGGGCCTTTGGTGATTTTACTCAAAACATCGATTTTGAGTGGGATATTGTTGTGGAGCCAGGTATTAAGCAAAAGGCAACTCATTTCTTCTCAGATGCAGTGGTTGTAAGTAAGGCATCAAAGCAACAAGAAGCAAGTGCAAAATTTGCGGCCTTTATAGCTGGTAGCCCCTATGTTGCAGAAAAGAGATTGGAAGCTAACTGGGATTTACCTGTGGCCTTAACGGATTCTGTGAAACAAGATTATTTAGCTATTAAACCACCAAATAACAAGCAAGCTGTTTTTGATTCTTTGAACTACTTAGTTATGCCCCCATCTTTAGAGAAGTTCGGACAAATCGCCGATGATCTGATGAAATATGTGGATCAGGCCATTGCGGGGCAGATTACTGCAAAAGAAGCATTGGATCGAGCACAACAGGAGATAAGCGGTAAGTATTAAGAAGTTATACTACAAATAGCTCTTCATTTTTGAAGGGCTATTTGTACCAATTGGAGGTTTCAGGTGAATATTTTTAAGAATAATAAGCTGATTTGGTTGTTTATTTTACCCAGTTTAATAGGGTTTGTAATTTTTTCCCTAATACCCATGGTAGCTGCCATAGGTATCAGCTTTACTAACTGGGATATGATTGGTGGAAGCCCTGACTTTATTGGTTTGGATAATTATATTCAGATTTTAAAGACAGAGGAATTTTATAATGTGTTGAAAAACACAGGTAAATATATAATTATGTATATACCCCTAATTATTGTGTCATCCATGACTGTTGCTTTATTATTTAACACCGATACTAAAGGGATTAGCTTCTTTAGGGTGTTACTGTTTATCCCTGTGTTGACTTCATGGGTGGCGGGGGCTATGATTTGGCGAACAGCCCTAAGTACACAGTATGGTTTAGTTAACAATATGCTATCTATAATTGGAATTAAGGGTCCAGGGTGGTTGACAGATCCAAAGTGGTCCATGTTTTCCATAGTGCTGGTCAGTGTTTGGAAAGACCTAGGGTTTTTCTCATTAATTTTTTTGGTGGACTGAGGGGAATTGATCGTTCTTTGTATGAAGCGGCTAAAATTGATGGGGCAAATAGATGGCAAACCCTGTGGAGAATAACAATTCCGTTGGTTACCCCAACACTATTTTTTGTCCTTATAACAACGATAATTAATTCTTTTCAACTATTCCCCCAGATTATGGTAATGACCGATGGTGGTCCCTTAGGGTCCACACAGGTTATGGTTGAGAGGATTTACAAATATGCCTTTAGATATTATGAGATGGGTTATGCATCTGCATTGGCTGTTATTTTATTGATCATTATTATCACAGTGACCTTGGTACAGCTAAAACTGCAAAAGAAGTGGGTGTATTATGAATAAGACCATTATTAGAAATGTTAATGTGAATAAAGCTATTGCCAGTAGGAAGATTAAGCTTGAACCTGTGGGTGTGTTATTTTTACTGTCCCTTATAGCTTTTATAAGTTTGATACCCTTTCTTTGGATGATCACAACATCCTTAAAATCCAGTGGGGCAATAATGTCCATACCCATTGAATGGATACCTAAACCTGTGTCCTTTGCTGCCTTTCAAAAGGTGTTAACACGTCTATCTTTTACAAAGTCATTATTCAACAGTGCATTTATTACACTGGCTTCAACCCTTTTGACTTTATGGGCTTCTAGCATGGCTGCATTTATCTTCGCTAAGTTTGATTTTAGGTTTAAAAGGCTTTTGTTCATGCTATACCTAGCCAGTATGATGATACCCATACAGGTCACAGGGATACCGATTTTTATAATTATGTCTAGGCTTAATTTAATAAACACCTATACAGGGGTTATAGCACCTTCGGTTTTTAATGTTTTTGCAATTTTTTTATTGAATCAGTATATGAAAAGCATTCCCACCACCTATATTGAAGCTGCCCTCATAGATGGTGCAGGGCTATTTCAAATTTATTGGAAGGTTATTGTTCCCATGAGTTTGATTCCCATGACCACCTTGTTTGTTATTAACTTTATGAATTATTGGAATGATTATTTCTGGCCACTTATTGTACTAACAGACCCAAATAAAATGACTTTGCCAGTGGTATTAAGTAGGATGAATTCCCAGTATGGCACTGAATTTAACACCCTAATGGCTGGTGCATTGATATCAATTATCCCCATTATTGTTGTTTATGCATTTTCTCAGAAATATTTCATTAAGGGAATCCAAGAAGGGGGGATTAAGTAATGTATCCAGGTTTAACTTATGTGGGAACAGGAAGATTTGTGGGTCTTTATGGATTAAATGAATCCATAGTAGATCAAAAGGCCACAGGACTCCAACACCTGTTCATTGACGATTATAAATTTGATTTAGTTCATACAGCCTGTAGTGTTGTAACAGTGGATGATACTGCCTTTTATGGTGATAGAATTAAGCCTAAGAGAGGTCATTCATTACGTCAGGCGTCTGAAAGCTCAAGGGTTCTTGAGCATTGTATTTACGAAGATGAATTCCATTATGATAAGTTTATAAAAAAAGATAGGGTTACAGCTTTTGACAGGGATTATTGCTATTTTGAAACAGAGGTTAAAAACGTTACATCCAATACCTTAGATGTAAAATTTTCTGCACTTTGTATTACTCAAAACCATCCTGAGATGTTTGTGCAAAGGGTCAATGATATGTTGGTTTTTGAAATCAGAGGTAAGTATTTTGGTATTAGGGCAGAAATAAGCAGTGAGTTTTGTATGGGTTTAGATGCGCCCAGTGGGTTCATGTACCGTGGGGTTGAAGATATTTTATATAATAGAAGTAATTTTGCTGAAGAAATTCAGTCAGATACATCCATTGCCACATCAGTAAGTGAAAAAAATATAATACAGCCCAATGAAGATAAAACCTTTCGTTGGGTAATGGTTGTTGGAGATAGTGTACAGGATTGTATTATTAAGGGGGAGGCCTTTGACTTTAGGGATGTTTTGTCAAGGTCTAGTTCCAAATGGCGTGATTGGCTTGATAGGTCTTATAGGGAAATTGCAGCAGATGCCTTGGTGGCATTAAAGGCTGCAAGCCTAAATGGATTTTTACCAGCGGATTTAACAGGGCATTATTTTGCCAACGGCCATGCATGCTTTTATGTGAGGGATGCCCTCATGGCATCAAGGGCATTTTTGTATTCTGGACATTATACGGAGTTTAAGGAAGTGATAGCTTACTTAATGGATTGCCCCTTGAAGGAAAATGGTGAGTTTTATCAGAGGTACAATGCATATAAGCTGCCTGATGAGGGAGCTAATAACAATGTATTTTCCCAAATTGATGCCATAGGGTATTTTACCAGGGTTTTAGCTGATTATTTTAAACTAACAGGGGAGTTATTGGTGGATATTAAAGAAATAGCTAAAATCATTGATGTTTTAGATACAATCGAAACTAAAAATGACCTATTTGGACCCGAGGGGGGTGTAAATGAAGGGGTATATGGCCCTGCATTTATAACTTCCACAAATATGTTTATAGCAGGTGGACTTTTAGGGGCAGTGGAAATGGCCAAAAGTTTAGGTGAAGAAGTTTTTGCAAACAAGTGGATGGCATTGGCAAATACCATAATTAAAGGTTGTGAGAACAACTTTTTAACAGAAGAAGGCTACTATGCTTATGGGTATGTGGATTATCATGATGATTTGGTACTTCGTTATGACACACCTCAGCTACTGGCTAGCTCCCTTGGTTATCCCTTAAGTTTAAAGTATAGGATGAATTTTGATTTCCTTTCAGAACATGCCATTTATTTTGGAAGGGGCTATGGATATAGTGAGCAGGAATACCATAATGGACCTTGGCTTTTTAACACCGCAGGAGCTGCTCAAACGGCATATCTCCTGAGAAATACTGAGCTATATAACGAAATAATGACTTGGATGAAAAATCATCGCAATGCCTATGGGCTACTACCAGAGGCAGTTGATGCTCGCAACGAAGCTAACAGTTTTATAAATCCTTTAATGTGGGCAAATGCTGAATTTGTTTGCTGTTGTTACATTGATGTGTTAGGGAAATTAAGGGGTGAATAATATGAATCAAAAAATTATACTCCAAAGAGAAAGTGAGTTTGCCTTTGAATCCCAAGGCAAGCAGTATTTATTGATAGCTAGGGACAATGGTATAACAATTCAGGGCCGGGTACATGGGATTTATGGTTTAGGGGAGAGGTTTAATTCAGTAAATCATAGGGGACAACGATATGAAAATAAAGTAGAAGAGCATTTTTGTAATCAAGGGATGAAAACATATTTTCCATTGCCCTTTTTTTACACCGATGAAGGCTTTGGAATATTTATAAATACCCCTTACGTCATGGAGTTTGACTTTACCAGTGGTATTGAGATTAACTTTTCAGAGCATTTATTTCCACTTGAGGTTATATTATTTAAGGGATTACCAGCTCAGATGGTTGCAGAATTTGGTGAGCTGACAGGTACACCCCTATGCCCACCTAAATGGGCTTTGGGTCCGTGGATATCTGCTCATAGGTGGAATAGTTCAGAAATTATAAGTGAGCAGTTAACTGCATTGAAGGATTATGGCATCCCTGCCACAGTAATGGTCATCGAACAGTGGAGTGATGAGGCTACATTTTATGTGTTTAATGGGGCGGAGTATGAGCCAAAGAATGCACCGTTAAAATATGAGGATTTTACCTATGACGAAAATGGTCCATGGCCTGACCCCAAAAAAACCATTGAAGAAATCCACAATAAAGGTTTAAAGGTTTTGTTGTGGCAATGTCCCGTGATTAAAAAATTAAGTGCGGATGAACCCTTAAATCTTCAGCATGAAATAGATCAACAAGAAGTGGTTGATCAAAAATATATACCCATAAATTCTGATGGCACCCCATACACCATTCCCGATGGGCACTGGTTTCCTGGGTCCATGGTTCCAGACTTTACAAACCCAAAGGCTAGAAAGTGGTGGTTTGACAAAAGAAGGTATTTGTTGGATATAGGGGTTGATGGTTTTAAAACCGATGGTGGAGAGTTTATCTACAGTGATGATATAATTTTTGATGATGGTAGTAAGGGTGTAGAAATGGTGAATCAGTACTCTGTGGAGTAT
>CAYYRM010000154.1:0-6442 GCA_964474005.1 uncultured Eubacteriales bacterium | reverse complement strand
CTCTAGGGGAATTTTCAATTGTTACACTAGGGTAATTTTAGATTATCATAAACAAGTGTATAGTAAAATAATATTATAATTAAATAACTTAATTTAGGAGAGAAGAAAATGAGCCAATATAAGCTGCTACTTATTGAAGATGATTCTTCGATCAGAGATATTCTGACATATTCACTTAGTAGGGAAGGTTTTTCAATCAGTTGTGTTTGCAACGGTAAAGACGGTCTTAAAGCAATAGAGAAGTTTTCTCCTGATCTAATATTACTTGATTTAATGCTCCCAGATATGAGTGGGTTTGATATTTGCAAAGAAGTTACCCGGAAATATCAATTGCCAATCATTATGTTAACGGCAAGGACTGATATAGTAGATAAGGTACTTGGATTAGAGTTGGGTGCAGATGACTATATACCTAAGCCCTTTGATATTAGAGAGTTGGTTGCACGAATTAAAGTCATCTTAAGAAGAGTGGAAAATGTACCTAAGAAATATAATGATTTATACATAAATAAATCAGTTAGAATAAACACCCAAGCTAGGACTGTTTTTAGGAACGAATTAGAAGTTAAACTCAAACCTAAAGAATATGATCTTTTACTTTTGTTTTCTCACAATAAAAACCGGGTTTTCACAAGAGACGAAATATTAGATAAAGTATGGAGCATGGATTTCACTGGTGATTTAAGAACTGTCGATGTACATGTACAACGGCTGAGAAAAAAACTTAACTCTCCCTCGTCCCCTCCAATAATAGAGACTGTATTTGGGCTAGGATACAAGATGAATCTTATAGAGGAAGGTTGCATAACTGTTTAACTGTCCCTAGAAAGGAGAATTTAAAAGTTGAAGCTTTCAATTCGTTATAAACTCTTAATATATTTCTTTGTAATTTTTCTGCTTGGAGCATTTTCTTCACACTTTTTTCTTTATCGGCAGCTCTATTCAAACAACCACGAAGTTATTAAGGGGGATATAGAATACCTCCAAAAGTCGTCTCGTGAATACTTAAGACAATTTTTTTTACAAAATAACTTGACAGATGATACCTTTGGAACTGAAGGTCAGTTACTGGTAAAGGAGTTAAGTAAATATTTTCGATACGATGTAGCGCTATACGATTCTTTAGGTAACTTTCTCTATGGAGCCACTACAGAAGACAACGACTCGTTTGTTCTTCACTACAATGAATTCTCACAACTAAAGAGTAGCAGTAAAGAAGACCTATTATTAGCCATAGATAATCAGTCAGGCTTTACTATAAATTATTTTGATGATAATTACATTGTAAATTTTTCGTATCCCCTCTATTTGGATAATAACCACCATGGAATCATCAGATTTAGCAGAGATTATACTGGGTTGTTTAATTCTAGTCATTTCTTATTAAGAGGATTTTCATTAGTTAACATACTTGTTTTAATCCTTCTATTTATCATTACTTATTTAGTTTCGTTACATATCATTAAACCTTTAGTTACTATAAAGAGGGGTTTAAAATATATTTCTGAAGGCAGCTATGGTCTAAATGTAAGAATTAAAACAGGAGATGAACTCGAGGAACTTTCAGATAGTTTTAATAAAATGTCAAATAAGATAAAAAAGCAAGTGGATACAATTTTAGAAGAGAAGAATAAAGTCCTAAAACTTGAGAAAACTCGCCAAGACTTCTTTAATAACGTAACCCATGAATTAAAAACGCCTTTGACCACTATATCTGGATACGCACAAATACTTGAAGACGAAGACTTTAATGATAAAAAATTCCTAATAAAAGCAGCTGGTAAGATAAAAAGTGAAAGTCAACGACTTCATCAAATGGTTGTACAACTAATAGAACTATCCAAGATAGAATCTCAGAATGATCAAAGGAAATTTACAGTGATAACTTTAAACAATTTAATTCATTCAGTTGCCGAAGACATGCAACTGAAAGCAAATAAATACGAGATGAAAATCCAGTGTACAACTGAAGATGATATTAAAATAATTGGATCACAAAATAGCCTTCGGGAGATTTTTATAAATCTCATAGATAATTCCATCAAGTATGGGATTAACAATACAAGTATTTATGTAAATGCTATCCAAGGAGATAGTTTAGCAGAAATTCAGATTACTAATAGCAGTGAAAAAATTGATGAAGATACTATTGATAATTTGTTTGAACCCTTTTATAGAGTAAGCACATCAAATTTAGAAGAGAAAGGTAGTAGCGGGTTAGGATTATATATATGTAAAGAACTAGTTGAACAGCATAATGGCTCCATCCATTTACAAAATAAGGACTATATCACAAAAGTCATAGTAAAATTCCCTCTTTGGCAACAACTTGGCAATAACATAGGCAAAGATGGCAATAACTCCTGGGTAAGCTAGATGTACACTATAAATAGGAGGAATCAACTATGATTAAAAACAAATGCATTATTTCTGTGGCTATTTTATCCCTCAGTGTAGCACTTCTATCTGGCTGCCACGGGGGTGATGGAAGTCAAACTACGGTTTTAAGTAAAGACGTGTTATCAGAAACAAACCAACTTAATGACCCCATCTACGTTACATACAATGAACTTTTAGACCTTGAACCTGAAATCGATTTCACCGATATATTGGGGTTATCCAGCGAGAAACTTCTTTACAGGAAAAATAGTCAACTTTTCCAGCTAGATTTAAGCTCGCAAATGCCTAGAAGTCTATTGAAATTTAACCCTATGGATATTTCCAAGGATTTAAGTAAAGTTCTCTTTATTGATGACAATAATCTATACGTTTCAGACATTCAAAAAGAATCTACAACACTGGTTTTAGAAGATATAATAGATTCTTTTGATAATCAAGTAACATTCATAGACACCAAGGGGCAATATGTTCTATACTTTGATAATAATTCCCTGTCCCTAATGATTATTGAATCATCTAAAGTAGAAGTACAAGAGGTCGACCTTAAAAGCATATTTGAGAATGAAAGTTATGCTCGTCCTAAAGCTTATTCAGATGGAGAAAACTTATACATTTCTATCGATAGTCAAAGCAAGTTAGCGGTATATAAGTTAAATAAGGATGGCTCATTGATTGAGAAGCTACATTTTCCTCATAGGGAGGATACCATACTTGACTTCCAAGTTATTAGCGGAGGAAAACAACTTATCTTTAATGGAGTGTACAACAAAATGTCAGGCGTGTTTCTGTATGACTTAGATGATTCATCTTTGACCAAATTAGTATCTGGGGGTAAAACAAGCGAAGGAGAATGGATTCCTTCATACACAATTTCCCCTGATGGTAATAGAATTGCCTTTAGTCTCGAAATAGAAGATCAAGGGAATTATGAAACAAACTATTACCTGGCCGACATATCTGATGCTAAACTACTTAATACAGTTCGCATAGTTGAAAATGAAAATCTGCCAGCTGTTATAGCTATGATGGCTCACTGGAGTCCAGATTCAAATAGCCTATTTGTAAAGAAAACAGTACAATCAGGTCAATCAAGAATTGTTGAGCAAATTCTAATATATAACTAAACAAAAAAGGCGTTAACCTTCGTAGATTAGAAGGTTAACGCCTTTTTATATTTTCCGCCGTCACTTGTGGTACGGTTCACCTCTAATTATCCTAAATCCTCTGTATATTTGTTCAAGCAAAATTAGCCTCATCAGTTGATGAGGGAAAGTCATTTTTGAAAAGCTTAGCTTTTGATGTGCTTTTTTTAGGATTAGATCACTTAAACCCAGTGAGCCACCTATTATAAATGTTATATGGCTGTTTCCACTTATAGCAAGCTTGTCCATTTCTTTAGCCAATTGTTCTGAGGAGAGCATTTTTCCCTCTATTGCCAAGGCTATGACATAGGATTGATCCTTGATTTTACTTAGGATCTTTTCCCCTTCTTTGTCCTTAATGGCTAGTTCTTCGGCATGGGATGCGTTGTCTGGGGTGGGTTGATCTGGTATTTCGGTTATGTTTAGTTTGCAATAGCTAGATAGGCGTTTAACAAATTCCGCTATTCCTAAATTGATGTATTTTTCCTTGATTTTACCCACAGCAATTATGTCAATTTGCATTTTACACCACCAAATATCTAGGTGGCTTACCACAATAGCTGCAATGGCTTGGTTGAGCCCAATCGGTAAAACTTACTTTATCCAGTTCATATAAGTCTGGGGGTTGTTCATAAACATCTACAAATTCCTCTATGGCATCATCGAGGTGCTCCCTACATACTACATACATACATATCAACTCCATAATATACCTTTTAGTATTAGTCTTTATTAATTTCGCCAAATAAATACAATTCCCTGCCAAAGTACAATAATTTATATGCAAAGATTTTAATTTTCACATGTTATTATACCCCATTGTTAGCATAATAACCTTTAACACTATAAAGAAAGGAAACCAACTCTTATGTATAGAGTTGGTTTCCTTTTATTTAGTTCTAATTACTGTACTCTGCTAAGGTTATGGTGAATTCTAGGGTCTCTTCTCCTCTGACCACAACTATTTCAACTCTTTCACCCACTTGTTTTCTGCTCATGACCATTCTAAAATCCCTAAGTGTACGGATTTCTCTGCCATCAGCGTGGGTTAAAATATCGTTGCTTTGTAGTCCACCAGCCTGGGCTGGACTGTTAGGAGCTACCTCTACTATATATAGACCATGATTCACTGGAAGGTCATACTGCCTTGCTAAGGTGTTTGTAACCTCATTGATTACAATACCAATCATTGGTCTACGTACCTCACCATTTCTAATTATTTCATTTACCACTGATCTTACAATGTTGCTGGGAATGGCAAAACCTAATCCCTCAGCGTTTGATATTTTGACACTGTTGATTCCCACCACCTGACCCACAGCGTTTACCAAAGGTCCACCGCTATTGCCTGGATTTATGGCTGCATCTGTTTGGATAAGGGAGAATACCCACTCATAAACCTCTAAGGATCTATCTGTGGCACTGATGACTCCAACTGCCACTGATTGTTGTAGTTCAAGTCCTGTGGGGTTTCCGATGGCAATTGCCACTTCTCCTACCACCAGTTTATCAGAGTTACCCAGTTCAGCATGGGGTAGATCATCTTTATCGATCTTTAATACTGCTAGGTCTGTGCCAGGGTCTGATCCTATAATATCTGCTTCTATTTCTTCACCACTGTCTAAGGTGACGATGATTACATCTCCTCTTTCGATTACATGATAATTAGTTACAATATATCCTGTGGAGTCAATTATTACTCCACTACCTACACCCCGTTGTACAAGCTGGTTAGTCCCCCTGAAGATATCCCTTTGATTTGAGTAAGTACTTACACCTACCACAGCTGGCCCAACCTTTTGTACTGAAACAACCACTGGGGTCATTTGATAATCCATAGGGTCCCATTTAAAGTCCTCATCAGTATCTTGGGCTGGTGGAATTGCATCTCCATTTTGAGCTGGTGGTAATGTTTGTTCTGGGGCAAAAAAGGTTAAAGCTATTGCTCCCCCAATTATTGAAGATATCAGCGCCACAATAATAAATAGAACAAGACCGGATTTTTTAGGTTGGTAATAGTAATCAAAATAATCCATTTGTATTCCTCCCTCCAAATTAATATATTTAATAAAATATAAATTATAACTGGATTAGGGATGAAACTTCCCTACGGGGCAAAATATCCAATTGCACCTGTTGACCCACTGCGATTTGAGCTTTTGCTAGTATTGTTTCAACAGTTATCTTTGCCAATTGGGGAAAATTGTTTTCCTCACTTAAGTGGGCCAATAACACTTGTTTAGTTTTCCCTTTTAGCAACTGAACCAATACCTCTCCTGCACTGGTGTTTGAAAGATGGCCCCAGTCACCTAATATCCTCTTTTTGAGGTTCCAGGGATATGAACCCGTTTCCACCATTTTTTCATCATGGTTTGATTCAATTAGTAAAATATCAGAGTCATATAAAGAGCTGAAAACCTTTTCATCCACCTTACCTGTATCAGTTAAAAACCCTAGTTTCCTTCCTTTACTGGTCATTGTAAAACCCACAGGGTCCACTGCATCGTGAAATGTGCTAAATGCTTCAACCTGAATACTTCCGATATCAAACTTTTCACCCACTTCAAAATGGTTTAAAAGGTTGGCATCAATTTTCCCTAAAGTATCCTTACATTGCCTGTATGTTTTTTCAGATATGTATACAGGTAATTTAAAACGCCTTGATAGTATACCAACACCGGTTATATGATCGTTATGCTCGTGGGTGACTAGAATTCCTTTAATACCTGTAGCATTTATGCCAAATTTGTCTATACCCGCTTGAATTTTTTTACCACTTAGTCCTGCATCCACTAAAAGCTCTGTTTCCCCATCCGAGTAGTATATACAATTACCACTACTGCCACTGGCAACTGAGAATAATTTCATTTTTTTCTTCCTCTCCATATTCACTATTACTA
>CAYYRM010000153.1:0-6482 GCA_964474005.1 uncultured Eubacteriales bacterium | reverse complement strand
ATTAGAGTATTTCAATAATGAAATCTTTGCTAAAAGATTATACATAGGATATCTAATCATATCTGCAGTTTACCCGCAGTTTATTTTCTTTTTGCCGCTCATAGGGTATGACCTGCTTAAAACAAAAAGCCAAGTGTTCGTATTTTTATCACTTATCTCTTATGTATTACATTTTAATGCTCTTTCTTCAGGCACAATAGGGGTGTTGATGTTTGTGTATGTGATTGTCTATACATTAAGAGTGCGTGCAATGGACGAAAACAAGCTAAGGGAAGATTATATAAATCAACGGGATCACTTAACAGAGATTTCCATGTCTCTTGAAGAGAAAATTAACGAGCTAGTTATCAAACAAGATATAGATGTTAACCTTGCCACTTTAAACGAGAGGAATCGAATAGCTAGGGAAATACATGATAATGTGGGGCACCTTCTCTCAAGTTCAATTTTGCAAATTGGGGCCATAATGACTCTCAGCAAGGAGGAGGACACTGTAAAAAGCCTTGAAGTGGTTAAAGATACACTTAATGAAGGAATGAATACCATAAGAAAAAGTGTTCATGATTTACATGAACACTCCATAGACCTGTACGAGGAAATAAATAAAATACTAAGAAACTTTACCTTCTGTAAAACTAAGCTAAATTATGAAATAACCAGTGAAATGCCTGCAAAGGCTAAGTATGCTATAATTGCAATTATCAAAGAAGCTCTTTCCAACGTTATAAAGCATTCCGATGGAGACTACGTTTGTAAAAGTCTTTATGAACACCCCAAGCTTTTTCAGCTTATCATACATGATAACGGAAAGAAAAAAGTAAACCTGGTAAATTCCAAGGGAATGGGTTTAGAAAGCATAAAGCAACGAGTTGCCTCCCTTAGGGGAAATATAAACTTCGATCAATCAAGAGGGTTTAAAATATTTATTTCATTTATTAAGCCGTAGAGCTTTAGAGCGGAGGGGTAGTATGAAAATTATAGTTGTAGACGACGATATCTTGGTTTCATCATCATTAAAAACTATTATAGAGGCAAATGAAAATTTTAAAGTTTTAGCTATTGCAAATAGTGGTGAAGAAGCTATAACACTTTATAATAAGCATCAACCCGACATTGTTTTAATGGATATTAGAATGGGCCAAATGAGTGGGCTTGAAGCAGCTGAAGAAATATTAAAAAACTTTAATGAAGCAAAAATCCTTTTTTTAACAACTTTTGCCGATGACGAATACATCATCAAAGCTTTAAAAATTGGAGCGAAAGGCTATATTTTAAAGCAACATTATAATACTATTGTACCAGCATTAAATGCTGTTTTTTCAGGGCAGAACGTTTTCGGTGAGGAGATAGTAAATAAGCTACCATCTGTTATGTCTAACCAATCAATGAAAAAGGATTACCAATACTACGGAATTTTAGAAAAGGAATTTGAAATAATTACATTGGTTTCCACAGGTCTTTCAAACAAGGAGATTGCAACGGAATTATTTCTAAGTGAAGGGACAGTACGAAACTATATAAGCGTTATTTTAGAAAAGCTTCAGTTAAGAGACAGAACACAATTAGCTATCTTTTATTTTAATAATTTAAAAACCAGTCCTTATTAGCTAATGTAAGTAATCCTAGTGTAAAAATTAGATGGATGAAAAAGGGTATATGATATAATAAGAAATTCAGTTTCACTGTACTTCCTATACTTGGAGAGGGAATAGTATGAGAATAATTATTTCACCGGCTAAGAAGATGAATGTTGATACAGATTTAGAATATAACAATCTGCCCCAGTATGTGGGAGAGGCTGAGACCCTCCTAAGGTATCTGAGGAAGCTCAGTTATGATCAGTTAAAATCAATCTGGAATTGTAATGATAAAATCGCCACATTAAACCATTATAGGATTCAGAGTATGGACCTATATAAGAATTTGACACCAGCTATTATGTCCTATGAGGGAATTCAATATAAATACATGGCTCCTGGGGTGTTTGAGACACAAGAACTTGAGTATATAGAAAAACATTTACGTATCTTGTCAGGATTTTATGGCATATTGCGACCCTTTGATGGTGTTTCCCCATATAGGCTGGAAATGCAGGCAAGACTAAATGGGGTTGAGTTAGATTCCCTTTATGACTTTTGGAATGATAAGCTAGCAGAACAGTTATTTTCAGAAACTGATTGTATAGTAAATTTAGCATCTAAAGAATATAGTACATGCATATCCAGTTACCTTAAAGATAATATAAGGTTTGTCACCTGTGTTTTCGGTGATCTAAAGGGTGATAAGGTGGTAGAAAAGGGAACAATGGTCAAGATGGCCAGGGGAGCCATGGTACGTTTCATGGCAGAAGAAAAGATTGAACAGGTAGAGGATGTCAAGAAGTTTAACAGGCTTGACTATTCTTATGTGAATCAATTATCAGATGAAAACACTTATGTGTTTATTAAAGATGTATAGTGAATTTAATAAAAAGTTAACCTCAGTGCCAAGAGGTTAACTTTTTATTAAATATAGGTCTTAATTCTTCAAAATATTACCTTTTAGCATTATAATTAGCTCATAGCCTAAGTGGTGGGTAGTATAAAAATAGAATCCAAATTCAAGAAAGAGAAAAATCCAGAGGGAAAAGTCAGTCTAAATTTAGAAACGACCTTATTAGTTTAAGTAAACCTTAGTAATTAGGAAAAGAAAGGATGAGGGTTAATGAGTGAAAAGCTTTTAAGCCGTAGCGAAGTGGATGTTAATCTTACTTGGGACATTTCCCATATATTCGAAAATGAGGAAAAGTATCAAGAGGCGTTAAAAGATGTAGAAAATATGGCTGAAAATTTAGTGTCTTACAAAGGAAAATTAACTGATGTTGAAACTATATTAAAATGTGTTGAAGAATATGAAAGTCTTGTTGTAAAGCTATATCAGGCTGGAACCTATGCTTCACTGGCTGTTTCTGTTGATGAGACAAATCAAGAAAACCAAGCTAGAGATATGAAGTTTTCTATGATAGCATCGGAAATTTTTAGCTCCATATCTTTTATTGAAAGTGAGCTAAAAGAGGTTGACTATGAGACTTTAGAGCTAGCTATGTCACAAACTGATAAGTATAAGGTGTTTTTAGAAGACATAAAAGAAAGTAAGCCCTATGCCCTACACCCTGAGGTAGAAAAGACATTGGCTGCTTTGTCTCCTGTGCTAGCTTCCCCAGAGAGGATATATAATCAAGCAAAGCTTGTGGATTTGGATTTTGCTCCATTTAAGGTAGGGGAGAAGGAATATCCCCTAAGCTTTGTGTTATTTGAAAATCAGTGGGAGATGGAGCCAAATACTGATATAAGGCGTGCAGCTTTTGATGCATTTTCACAAAAACTAGAGGGTTATAAGCATACCATTGCAAGTGCTTATCAAACTCAATTACAAAAGGAAAAAACCTTGTCAACATTAAGAGGACATAAATCAGTTTTTGATTATCTTCTTTTTGACCAAAAGGTTGATCAAGAGCTTTATAACCGTCAAATTGATGTAATCATGGAATACTTAGCTCCACATATGAGAAGGTATGCAAAACTAATCCAAAAGGTCTACAATTTAGATAAAGTTACCTTTGCAGACTTGAAGGTACCAATAGACCCTGAGTTTGATCCTAAGGTTACAGTGGAAGAAGCTAAGCAGTACTCCATCGATGGATTAAAAGTAATGGGTGAAGATTATCTTGAAATAGTTAATGAAGCCTTAAATAATCGATGGATTGACTTTGCGCAAAATAAAGGTAAATCCACCGGTGGTTTTTGTGCTAGTCCTTACGGAGTCCATCCATATATACTTCTATCATGGACAGGACAAATGGGTGACTTATTTACTTTAGTTCATGAGCTAGGTCACAGTGGTCATTTCCAAATCGCCCAACAGCATAACAACTTGTTTAGTATCGAACCATCCCTTTACTTTATTGAGGCGCCATCAACAATTAACGAAATGATATTAACAAACCACTTAATAGAAAAAGAAGATGAACCCAGTTTTAAAAGATGGGTTTTATCTTCCATGGTTAGTAACACGTATTATCATAACTTTGTGACTCATTTGTTAGAGGCAGCTTATCAAAGAGAGGTTTATAAAATAATTGATGCAGGTGGTAGTGTACAGGCTGACCAACTAAGTAAAATCAAGAAAGATGTTTTAGAAAAGTTCTGGGGCGATGCCGTAGAGATAAATAAAGGTGCAGAACTTACATGGATGAGGCAGCCACACTATTATATGGGACTATACCCCTATACCTATAGTGCCGGACTTACTATTGCCACAGATGTAAGTCAAAGGATTCTAAAAGAAGGTCAACAAGCTGTAAATGACTGGCTTGAAGTACTGAAGATGGGCGGTAAAAAATCTCCCGTTGAGCTAGCCAAGATGGCTAAAGTAGATATTACAACTGATGAGCCATTAAAAAGAACCATTGAATTCATTGGTGGATTAATAGATCAAATTGAAGAGCTTACTAAGGAAATAGAAAAATAACATTAAACCCAATAAAGCCAGAATAAAATATTTGGAGAATTAATAAATCAGTAGATCTATTCTACTGGTTTTTTTCCTGTTGCAGGTACAAAGATCTTAATTAAGGATTAGCCATGGCCTTTATTTATAAAATGTTTCTTTGCCTAAAATGGTGTTATTTATTTTCTACACCGTGTAAACTTATTAAATAAATATGAACATGCAGGGATGTAGTATAATTTGGTGAATATAAATATAAGATTTGAAATCTATAGCTATTATCACATAGTAAATTCAAGGGTTGCAAAGAAAGGGGTAATGGTATGATTAAAGAGATTAGTTTTAATGAACTAAAAGAGGTAGTAGACTTTTCTTGGGATAAGGCTCAGGTGAACAGTCAAAGCAGTTTTCCTAAGTTCAAGAGCTATGAGGATATGTACAGTATTTTTGAGAAGGGTATAAAGCATAAAGATAATAAGGTTTTAGCTTATTATAAGGATGATCAGTTAGAGGGAATTTTAGGCCTTATTATTGACAATGAAAGTAAGTGGATTCAAGCCAATGGTGGTATTTTTGTACGTGATGGTCATGAAATAGTAGCTGCTGAATTTTTAGGTTACTTAATGGCGATACATCCTGGATATGAGATCCTATTTGGGTATCCAGTTGAGAACGAAGAGGCTATTGATTATTTGAGAAAAATAGGAGCAGAACTTATTGAGGCGAGCCTGGTAATGGAGTTGGAGAGGGATAGCTTCAATTATAATGAAGAGGACAATACTCCACGGGTTAAGAGATTAGAACCTAAGTACTATCAACAATTTGCCACCCTGCATGATGCATGTAATCCTGATGTATATTGGAATAGCGAAAGGATATTAGAAAAAATAGATTTATGGGATATCTTTATTATATTACATGATGAAGAAATTGTTGGATCCATAAATATTAGACCCTATCAAAATAATGCAGAAATATTTGCTGTTTCAGTGAATCCACTGTATAACGGTAAAGGTTTTGAAGCAGCACTTATATCCCAATCACTAAGGATTTTGCTGGATAAAGGAGTGGAGTATGTTCTATACTTTGTGGAAAAAGGGCATATCTATGAGGAAGAAGCAGCTTTAAGCTGTGGCTTTAGGGTTAAGGATGATTATGTGCTTTACAGGATTAATAGAAAAAAGTAAAGGTATATTATACAAATCAGCTTGCCACCTTATAACCATAAACCTTTGAAGAAGGCTTACTTTTTTTAATCTCCATATACTTAAGATAAAATATATTCACAATGGGGATTAAATAAAGATAAGAAGCGTAGGGTATGAAGCCTGCACTATCAACTCCCATGGTCATGGTGGGGACTAGGGCTGCTATGTTCCATGGAATCAGTGCAGCGATTACTACCCCTGTGTTTTCAATATCCACAGCCAATTGGTAATCATCAACGTTATTTTCAGTATATCTTTTATTCATAAAGTGGTGGGATAACACTATGGTAATTGTTTGATTGCATCCAAATGTGGCGGTTATAATGCTGGTGATGGTGGTGTAGACAAAGAGCATATATCTTGATTTAGCCTTGGATAAAAAACCCTCTATGCTTTTTAACATATCAGTCCCTCCAAAAATTCCTGAAAGGGAGCAAGATATAAATACAACCAAAGATGCTTTCCACATGGAGATAATTCCCCCACCCCGTAAGATACTTGATAAGGGGTTAGTGGAGTCTAGGCCAAAACCTAAAGCTATAAATCTTAGAGCTTCCAGTGGATTATATCCTTGTAGGGTCACCGCAATCACTGTCGCTGCTAGTATACTGATGAACATGGATATTTTAACATTTATCCTAAAGAGGGAAAAAACTATTATTATAATTGCTGGTAATAGGACAATCCAATTTAGTTTGAATGTATTTAATAGATCAAAGCTCATATTGTTCTGTACAACATTTAGAGGGTTTTTTAAAGAAAGGAATATATAGATAATCTTTGCAA
>CAYYRM010000152.1:0-6486 GCA_964474005.1 uncultured Eubacteriales bacterium | reverse complement strand
CCGTAGGTTTCCTACTCAGGGCGTAAGCCCCTAATCAGAGCCTATAAGGCTCCTAATCAGAAACTAGGTTTCCTACTCTGCCCTTCAAGGTCCGTGTAGATCCGTGGCTAAATAAATTAAAATCGAAAATCACCACCACTTACACCACCTACCACCATCATAGAAGAACGGAAATGGGGGCACCGCTTTGATGGCCAACTGTTGAGATGGATGCTCCCTATACTCCACTGTAGCCCATGCTTTAGCTTGGGCGGTTTTTGTTATATGGTTAGTTAATGGTAACACAGATACCACAGAGCCTAGGCTTATAAGTAAGCTGGCACAGATACCACAGTTTTTAAGTTCATTTTGTGGGTCTAATTTTTTATGGGGGGTTCTTGTTTACTATCGGTATTATAGTTTATTGAATTTTTTAGTGTGTCTGGAATGGATTATCATTTCAAAAACAATTATTAATCCTAATATTCCCTAAGGTATTAAATAGTGTGAGCTTTTTAGTGAAAGTTAGTGTGAGGGGTCTTTGTCCACACTAAAATACTCTATATTAAAAATAAAGTATACGAGAATTAAACTCTTTTGCCACAAGATTAGGGAATTTTTCTATATCCTTTTTAATCAGAAACCGTAGGTTTCCTACTCAGGGCGTAAGCCCCTAATCAGAGCCTATAAGGCTCCTACTCAGAAACCAAAGGTTTCCTACTCTGCCCTTCAAGGTCCGTGGAAATGGTTTTAGCATTTTATTGTTGAACATAAACACGAACATAAACTTAATATTTTTATAAAATGTTCGTGTTTTGACTGTTGACATATGTCGGATAATCTAATAATATATATACATACTCTAAAAACCGAATATAACTCGTATAAATGTGGTAATATGGTCCACAAGTCTCTACCGGATAACCTTAAATTGTCCGACTACGGGTGTTGAAGTAGCTAGTAATTAGCTCCTTTAACTAAGCGTTTTCTTGCTTACTTGGAATAATTACCCAAGACCCTAGGATTAAATCCCTTCGGTTTTGGGTATTTTAATTTTGTAATCATTATATTTTTAAAAAATTCTAGGAGGTAAAGAAAATGCTTAATTTTTTCAAGGTTAAAGAAAGAGGAAGTAATTTAACGACAGAAATTCTAGCAGGTATTACAACATTTATGACCATGGCCTACATTTTATTTGTTAATCCTTATTACTTATCAATGACAGGTATGCCCTTTGCTTCTTTGGTAACAGCCACTGCTTTGGCAGCTGCGGTTTCCACAATTTTAATGGGTGTGTTTACTAATTATCCATTTGCCCTAGCCAGTGGTATGGGACTAAACGCATTTTTTGCTTTCACCATTGCTCCGCAATATGGTTGGGAAGTGGCATTAGGTGCAGTATTTATCTCAGGTATCGCCTTCTTAGTACTTGCTGTAACAGGTGTAATTTCTAAAATGGATGAAGCTGTTCCCAAATCATTAAAAGCAGCTGTTTCTGTTGGTATTGGTTTATTCATTGCTTTAATAGGTTTTAAAAATGCAGGAATCGTTATAAGTTCAGATGCTACCCTTGTTACCATTGGAAATTTAACTTCAGGTGCAACTGGTTTAGCAGTAATTGGTCTGTTTTTGACAGCAGCCCTTATTGCCATGAAAGTTAAAGGTGGTTTATTAATCGGTATAGTAGCTACTACAATTATCGGTATTCCTATGGGTGTTACAAACATCGAAAATCTTAAAATAGTAGAAGCTCCAACGTTAGAAGGTATTGCATTTAAACTAGACATTCTAGGAGCATTCAAATTAGGTTTTATGACAATCTTCGCTTTAGTATTTATTGACCTTTTTGACACCATGGGTACTTTGTTAGGTACAGGTGCAAGAGCTGGTTATTTAGATAAAGATGGTCGTCTTCCAAAGATTAAAAGTGCTATGATAGTAGATGCTGTTGGTACAATGTTTGGTGCCGCCGTAGGTACCAGTACAGTTACCACTTATGTAGAAAGTACTGCTGGTGTTTCTCAAGGTGGTAGAACAGGTTTAACCTCAGTGGTAACAGGTGTTCTTTTCTTAGTAGCTCTATTCTTCTCTCCACTAATTGGTATCGTACCAGGTGCTGCAACGGCTCCAGCCCTAATTATTGTTGGTGTGTTGATGATGGGTGCCATTAAAGAAATCGATTTCGAAGACTTTACCAATGCTTTCCCAGCTTTCATGACAATAGCCTTTATGCCTTTTACATTCAGTATCGCAGATGGTATTTCAGCTGGTTTCCTAGCATACCCAATCGTAAAAGTTGTTGCTGGTAGATATAAAGAAGTACATTGGTTTGTATATGTATTAGCTGCCATATCACTATTCCACTTCGTTGGACCACAGATTTTAGCTATATTCGGTCTATAAAATGATATAAATTGTTTTAAAGAATACCCGAGTGATTATTCCCTCGGGTATTCCCTTTTCCTAAATTAGGATATTAAGCTTAATTATATACACTGCTAAATTCAAATTTGTGGGAAATGCTAAATTAGTATAAAATAGTATGTGGTTATAGCTAAACCCTAAGGAGGAATAAAGAATGATTGAACGTTATACAAGGGAACAGATGGGAAGAATTTGGACACTGGAAAACAAATTTCAAAAATGGTTGGAAGTAGAAATAGCAGCTTGTGATGCTTGGGCATACTTAGGCGTTATACCCCAAGACGCAGTGGACAAAATCAAAGCAAATGCAACCTTTACCGTAGAAAGAATTTTAGAGATAGAGGAACAAACCCGTCATGATGTAATCGCCTTTACCCGTTGTGTTGCTGAAAGCTTAGGAGATGAATCAAAATACGTGCATTATGGGTTAACATCTTCTGATGTGGTTGATACTGCCATGGCCATGTTAATGGTGGAAGCGGGTGATATGATCATTAAGGGTATAAAGGATAACATAGATACTTTGAAAGTTAAGGCTAATGAATACAAATACACAATAATGATGGGTAGAACCCATGGGGTTCATGCGGAGCCAACAACCTTAGGATTAAAATTTGCCCTTTGGTATCAAGAAATGGAAAGAAATCTGAAAAGGCTAAATGAGGCAATTGAACAAATGAGAGTGGGTAAACTTTCAGGAGCAGTGGGGACCTTTGGCAATATAGATCCTAGGGTGGAACAATTGGTATGTAAAAGACTGGGCCTAGAAGCTGCACCAGTTTCAACACAAATATTGCAAAGGGATAGGCATGCCCATTTCATGACAACTTTAGCTATTATAGCTGGAACCATAGAAAAAATAGCATTAGAGATAAGGGGACTTCAAAAAACGGAAACAAGGGAAGTGGAGGAGCCTTTTTATACAGGGCAAAAGGGTTCATCGGCAATGCCCCATAAAAGAAATCCCGTAAATTGTGAACAGCTTTGTGGGTTGGCTAGACTGGTAAGAACCAACTCCCTAGCTGCATTGGAAAATCAAGCCCTATGGCATGAAAGGGATATTTCCCATTCCTCGGTGGAAAGGATTATTATTCCAGATAGCACAATCTTAATTGACTATATGTTAGGCAAGATTAACAAAATACTTAAAGATATCCATGTATACCCTGAAAATATGCTAGAAAACATCAATAAAAGCTTTAATCTTACATTCTCTGGAAGAGCGTTACTTCAGCTTGTTCAAGGAGGATTAAAACGTGAGGAGGCATATGACCTAGTACAAAAATATGCCATGAAAGCATGGGAAGATAAACGAGACTTCCGTGAACTCCTATCCGAAGACCCTATAATAAAAGATAAGATATCCTCAGAGGTAATGGATAGTATTTTTGATCTTAACTATTGCACAAAAGAAGTGGATTATATATTTGATAGATTAAACATTTAATTAGGCATCTGTCGAATCACAGTTTACAATGTACAACATAAAATAACATTTCTCGGGAAATAATTTAAAAAAGACATAAGTTTTGTAGAAACAGGGCCAGTGGTGCCCTGTTTATCTTTTAAGAGACATCATTTGACAATTAGTTAATGGGAAACTCAGAGCTTGGGCGGTCTTTGGGATATGGCTTTATTAATGGTAACACAGACACCACAGAGCTTGGGCTATTAAGTAAGCCGGCACAGATACCACTGTTTTTAGGTTCATCGTGTGGGTCAATTTTTTATGGATGGGTTCTTGTTTGCTATCAGTATAAAGTTTATAGACAAGTTAAGTGTGTCTGGAGTAGGTGGGCATATCAATAATAAATAGTATTAATACCAATATTCTCTAAGTTTTTAAAAAGTGTAGAGTTTTTTAGTGAAACTTACTGTTAAGGTTTAGTCTAAGGCTTCTACTCAGAAACCAAAGAATTTTCTACTCTGCTTTTAAATTTAAAAATCGACCCAGCATACATTCTTAATTAATTTGTTTCAGTGGTAAATTAAAAAAGCCCTCAAAAAGAGCAAAATCCGTGCAGATCCGTGTAGACCCGTGGCTAAATAAATAAAACTGGAGTAGGTGTCATCCTTTTTAATCAGAAACCGTAGGTTTCCTACTCAGGGCGTAAGCCCCTAATCAGAGCCTGTAAGGCTCCTACTCAGAAACCGTAGGTTTCCTACTCTACCCTTCAAGGTCCTTGGCTCAAAATATGCTAAGCCCCCGTGGTAAAAAAAAGGTGACCCCTAGTGGTCACCTCTCAATTTAATAAAATAATCTTCTTTTTTTCCTTTTCCTCTTTCTAACAACCACTGTAATGGTACTTACCACTGAAGTAAGTATCAACATGGGCCACACAATCAGAGGAATTGTCCACTTAACATTTAGCCTGTTAATGGGCTCATTATAGTATGATGGAATTCTTGGGTTCCCATTGGCATCTAATGGTTGATTGGAAGCAAACTCCACCACTGCCTGCCATACCTTGAGTTCCTGACCATTCCTATAAATTATGGCTTCATCGATGGAGTCTATGGCATTGCCATTTTTGTCCTTTAAAACAAGGCTTAAACTTGGTAGTAGGTCACCTGCCATGGGTAAGAAAGCTGCAATGTAATAATCTGTTACCACATGATATAAGGTGTCATCCTTCCTTTTAAGGGGTACAAAATTATCATCACTTTGGATACCATCTCCAGCATAACGATCAGCTGATAAAACAGCTCTTGTACTGGGGATTGGCAAATTGATAAATGGTACAGTGGCTATAATAGACCTCTTAGGATTATATGTCATCCTTACCCCTGACATTTGTAGAAAATAAGTATCTCCCATAAGCTCACCTAAAAGTGCCGCCACTTCTAAAACCCTGCGAACTTCTTCCCCTGTTAAGTAAACAGATACCATGGGGTATCCTGGCTTACCATCAGGACCTGAACCTAAACCAACTAAATCAGCCAAATCAAAAAAGGAAATTTGGCCTTGGGAGTGTGGCATGGAACCAGGGACCATGGCTCCCCTTAAAACTCCATTTGCCTGAAAAGCGAAATCTACCCTTTGCCCTGTGGCTTCAGAAGCCACTAGTCTCATGGCATCTGTAACAAAGTTACCAAAGGGTGATTCTTGAAGTTCTGGTTTATTTGGTAATTTAAAATCTGAAAAAACAACTGTATCATGGATAGAGGTAAATTTGTTATTAGTTAGCCTAGCAATATAGTTATTTAGCTGATCAGTGAAAACCTGTACCTTTTCCTTAAATAATTCATCTTCACCCGCTGAATGGTTAATGGGAATAAGGAAATCAGTATTTCTGACCCTTAACTCCTTTGTATTTGGATTGAAGGCAAGCTCTAGCTTTCCTAAATATTGAAGTAGTTCTCCCGCTGACACTATAAGGGTATTGTTTACCCTGACAGGCTCATACAAAGCAGTATGACAATGTCCTGTAATTATTACATCTATACCATCAACCTTTTTAACCAGTTCAGTATCTTCATCCACAGAGGTATGGTTAACTGCAATTATTATATCCACACCTGCATTTCTTAACTCCTGTACTGCCCATTTGGCGCTTTCCACTTGCTCATCAAAAATCATCCCCTCTGACAGAGGGGCCACATCAATGGCATCTACCCCAATAAGGGCAAAATAGCCGATTTTTAGGCCGTTATCTAAAACTTGAATATGTGTTTTCTGAATACCAACTTCATTTAAAAGATGACCATCTGGGACATTAGTGTTGGTGGCAACAATGGCTGTATTCCTTTGAGCGGCGGGGTAGCCAGCAGCTTTGAAGTATTGAGCTAGAATATCTGGACCATAATCATATTCGTGATTACCTATGGTTACAACATCATAACCCAGTTCAATCATTAAAGACAATTCAGGTGCTTTTCCATCAAGGATTAACCATGAATAAGGAGACCCTCCCACATAATCCCCTGCAGAGATAAGTAAAACAGGCTCATTTTCTTGGGCCTTTTTATTCCTTATGCCATTGACTAAACTGGCTAATCTTGCAAATCCCCCCAAAGAAGGATTATCCTCATCGGGATGGTAGTCGATTAATGGTGAGGGTACCAAAGCTGAATGCTCGTCAT
>CAYYRM010000151.1:0-6492 GCA_964474005.1 uncultured Eubacteriales bacterium | reverse complement strand
CCTTTACAGTGGTATCCGTGTTCCCCACACCCCCGAAAAGACCGCCCAAGCTAAATCATGTATCATCTATCCAAATTTAGCCAACACTAAGTAAATAAAAACAATTTTGGAGGTCATACATATGGAAAAAAGGACTTGGATATCATCAACCCAGCTTTTTTGGAATAAAGATGAATGGCAGGAGGCAATGCATAATTTTGCCCATGACCCTGAATTTCAAAACTCCAGTGGTGGAGATCAAGTGGAAAAATTAATCGGATATTTAACACATAAATACCCTGTCGATCAGGACGAATTACAAAAAGTTAAGAAATAAGCCTAAGGGTCAAACCCTTAGGCTTATTTCTTTAAATCATCGAAAGTTTCTAGCATTTCTTCAAGCTCTATCCATCGTTCCATTTTCGCATCCAATTGAATTTGCAAATTATCTACTTTTTGTTGGAGTTCTTGTAATTTAACATAGTCACTACCACATTGACCCAGCTCCTTTTGGGTCTCTTCAATCTGGTTTTGTAAGACTTCAATTACACCATGGATTTCGTCATATTCCTTTTGCTCTTTATAACTAAGTTTTACCTTAACCTTCTCTTTTTGTTGTGGAGCCTTTTGTGGATCCCTTATTTTTTCTTTTAGTGAAGGGGGCTTTTCCTCAATATACTCAGAAAAACTCCCATTATACCTTCTTATCTCTCCACCATCTTCAAAACAAAAGAGATGATCTGCACACTTATCCAAAAAATATCTGTCATGGGATACTATAATTACCGCTCCTGGGAAATCCTCCAAAAAATCCTCTAGAATTGTCAATGTATCTATATCTAAATCATTTGTAGGTTCATCTAACAGAAGTACATTGGGTTCTTGCATCAGGATACCTAGTAAATAAAGCCTGCGCCTTTCCCCACCTGAAAGTCTTTTTATATATGTCCACTGGAGATGGCTGGGAAACAAAAATCTTTCAAGCATTTGCCCTGCGGAAATGGTTTCACCACTTCGGGTAGTAATATTCATCCTGATATTTCTAATGTATTCAATCACCCTTAAATCATCTTCTAAAACGGTACTTTCTTGGTCATAGTATCCTATGTTTACAGTTTCCCCTACTATTACCTCTCCGCTGTCAGGTGTGGTCAATCCAGATAGTATATCTAAAAGAGTGGATTTACCTGTACCATTTTTTCCAATAATACCAATTCGGTCTTGGGGAACTAATGTGTAACTAAAATCATTGATTAATTTAACATTATTATAAGATTTACTTATATGAGCTAACTCTATAACCTTTTTACCAAGTCTTTGGCTTGCAATATCCATTTCTATGTTACCCCTTGCCACTCCAAAATCTTTTTCCTTTAACTCCTCATATCTTTCTTTTCGGAATTTTTGTTTAGTGGAACGTGCTTTGGCTCCCTGTCTAATCCATGCCAATTCTTTTCTTAATAGACTTTTATGCTTCCGTTCAGACCCTTTAATATCCTCTTCCCTTTAGGCTTTAAGTTCCAAAAAGGTTGAGTAATTACCCAAATAACTAAAAAGGGTTCCCCTATCAATTTCTATTATTTGATCTACAATTCTGTCTAAGAAATACCTATCATGGGTTATAAGCAGTAATGCCCCTTTCCGTTTGTTTAAGTGATCCTCTAAAAATGTTATGGCTCCTGTATCCAAATGGTTTGTGGGCTCATCTAAAATTAGAAGGTCACATGGTGTAATCAAAGCCCTAGCCAATGCCACCCTTTTCTTTTCTCCACCAGAAAGCTGAGATATTTTCTTTGATAAGTCCTCTATCCCAAGCTGATTAAGTATTGATTTTGCGCTACTTTCCAGCTCCCATCCCTTTAAGTTATCAAGCCTTATATTTAACTTGCTTAATTCATTAATTATTGCAGAGTTATTTGGTTCCTTTTCCAATTGTTCCAAAAAACCTTGGTATAAAAAAAGGGTCTTAAGTACTTCATCTTCACCCCTAAAAACCTCCCTAAGAATAGATCCTTCTTGATCAAATTCTGGGTTTTGGGGCAGATAATGTATTTTAACTTCCTTGCCCAAAGTTCTTTTTCCTGTATCTGGTACATTTGTACCGGCAATTAACCCCACTAAGGTAGATTTACCTGAACCATTTGGTCCAATAAGTCCCAACTTGTCATTATCTTTAATTGTCAAGTTCACATCCTGAAATAAAGGCTTATCAACATAACCCTTACTAACATTTTCAATTGTTAAAATACTCATAGTGATTCTCCTCTTTATCTCAATAACACTAATGTAGCAAAAAAAATGATATTTGTCGAATATGGTAGTATATACATTATAAATTCTATAACATTCCTTCTAAACATTAAGATATTGTTGTGATATACTAAAATAAAAAGCGTGTAAAGGAGTTAGTTTATGAAACAAAAGATTTTAATTATTGCAGTCTTCATTTTATTTATTTTCATCGTTTATACTCCTGATTTCTCTACCCCTACATACAAAGATACATCAAACTGGGCTTTTACCATGGAAAAGATTGTGGTAAATGGGGACAATCTCGGGTCATATCACAGTTTACAGAAAGGGACATTGCAAATTAGTGGGAGTATATGGAGTTTTTCCAAAGATGCAGATTCAACAGATAGCCCTGAGCCTATTATTATCGAAATATATGAAAGAAAAGATTGGTGGATAGATCGAAGAGTAGGTACTATAAAACTTACTCCCTCTTCCACTTTAGATGAGAAGTTGTTTTTTGAAGAATCCTTTGGTGAACAACCAGCCAGTGATAAGTACTACTTTCATGTAACAAGATTTAATGGGAATGATGATGGATGGAACATTAAAGGTTTAGGGGCCATCGAAATTATTAATAATAAATAGGGGTGTGAAAATGCTTAGGTTTAATCAGTTAATTATAACCATTGGTTTGACTATTCTTGTATCTTTATGTTTTTATTTAAGAAAAGTTAAGCACAAAGACTATGTCTACTTAACATTTTTTTCAGTACTTTTTATCTATCTTATGTACGTACTAAAATACACTTTATTCCCAATTCCTGTACAAACCCAACAGGTTTATGTGATAAATTATAATCTTATTCCATTTAGATTAGACCCCTACACTAAGCTTTTGGGTAGAGAGGTATTACTAAATATCCTTCTATCGGTCCCCTTCGGTTTTGGAATATCTTACATACACAGGGTCAACAAGAAAAAAATCCTTTTCTATGGGTTAGGTTTTGGTGCAGTGATTGAGTCAACTCAATTTATAATCTCATACTTGATTGGGTACTCCTATCGTGTATTTGACGTTAATGATCTAATTTTTAATTTTAGTGGAGTCATAGTAGGATATACATCATTTTTGGTATTTACATATGTCTTAACCCAACTAACCACAAGGTTTGAATTTTTACGTAATAACTTCTTGGTTAACTACATATTAAGTCCAGTTCAGGTACCTCAAGTACAAATGGATAAAGAAATTCAGACAATAAAAGAGAGTATGGGAAGCTAAAATCCCATACTCTCCTTTATTTTAATTTTACAGTAAAGTAAATATAAGAACAAATATCAAAGCTGTAAAAAAAGCAATACTACCAAAAATAATTGTCCACATCTTCGTGTCACCTTTGGTGAAAGATGTACGGTATGGATCGATTGTGGCATATTTATCCTGCTCCCTAGCGGAAATAGGCCTTTTAAACCTAACCCTAGTTGAGTCAAACTTTTCTACTAGTTCCCACCCGTTTTGGGCTTCTTCTTCACACAAACTCCTGAATCTATCGTTTTTTAGGGAAAAATTGCTCCGTACGATCTTAAACTCCCAACCCTCAGTCAAATCCTCTTTAGTATAGTTAGTCAACCTCTCTTCCTCCTCTCTCCTTTGAGCCTCCATTGCCGCTGCCGCTGCGGCAGCCCCTGCTGCTGCTCCTGCTGACATAATAAGCCTCCTTTGAAATATATTGCTTAATGCTATTTTAGCATATATTTCCTAGTAAGAACTATTTAGCTTGGTTGTGGGTCTATACCTATAGGGGCTTAACCTTGTGTCGTACATTCAATCAAATGAGCTTATTTAGTGGTATCATTTTGCTTTTATTTAGTGTAAGTTTGTGTAATTTAACTATTAGTCCTAGAAGTCTGCAAAGTGGTGCCTTTCATTGTGGCAATATTTGATGGTGGTAAGTGGTGTCAGTGGTGGTGGATTTTAGGTCTTCAGAATGTGTCGGATACACCAACATTATAAAAAAAGCTGAGCGTTTCCGCTCAGCTTTTTACTTTTTCCCCACTGGGGCTACATATATGGCGAATTCCTTTTCTCCGCCTATTTCTAGTAAATCATTTAATGCATCATCATCAAATGCTGCCACTGCACATACACCACAGTCTATGGCTTCTGCTGCTAGGTATAGGTTTTGACATACATGTCCTGCATCTAAGTGTACATATCTATATGCCCTTTCACCATACCTATAGCTTGCTCTGTAGATATCAACTGTCCAGATAAATGTTGCCGCTGCCGTTGCCACAAAGGGTTGACCAAGACATGCAGCCACTGTATCTTGGTCTATACCCTCTTTTAGGTTATAGCTTACCAATGTATGGGATAGGGCATTGTATCTATAAATTCCCGGTGTTAAACCTTCAACATTATTAACCAGGACAAAGGTATGAAATGGATGTCTTGCCCCTGCAGATGGTACTGTTCTCATTGTAACTTTTTCGTTTTTAGTTTTAATCCCTTGGGTTGACCATAACAAGTATGTAAGTTCATCCAAGGTCATGGGCTTATCAGCATATTTCCTAAGGCTTTTTCTTTGTAAAATCACCTCATCTAGTTTTGCATCTGTTTCCATGATATCTTTGCTTAGTCTGATTACTTCTCCATCTAAGTATTCAACCTCCAAAGGCGGCTGAGCCATCCCCTTTGCTTGATCAGATTCCCCCAAATGCTTGTATTTGGAATACTCCATAAAATCTTTTCCAATGTTTTTCATAAACCTTTTCCTCCTTTATTCTGAAATCTTTCCTCTAACAAAATCCCTAAATCCTTCATGGGAAAGGATTAGGATTATTGATCCTCCTAGTAAAAAAGCAGTTATTTCAACGATTCCAATTTTTTGGGGTATAACTGCCCTTGCAGAACCTATTATCAACCCTGTAAGTATCATCATGGTAATATCCCTATAGTGCTTCAAAAGATATGACAATACCCATGAAAAAGAGAAAATTCCCAATGCTCCACCCAATGCATAAATGGTGATAACTAGATAATTAAGTTCTTTTATTGCTTCAAGTACTCCACCGTAAAGACCTAGCATTATTAGGATAGTTGCTCCACTAATTCCAGGTAAAAGCATTGCAATGCTACTGATAAATCCTGACAAGAATAGGTGTATGTGTGTCACTGTTCCAGAGACAACCTCTTCCTTTGAAAAACTCCATAGAGCCAATGCCAATACCACTGAAACCCCCAGGGCAATAAAGCCTTTTATGTTATATCTTTTGGCTTCTTTGACAGTTACTTTAGCTGAAAATATAACCAATCCCAGTAAAAAGCCTAAGGTAGGATTGGGGTAGCGGTCTAGTAAATAAGTAATAAAGCCTGAGCTAAACCAAACCCCCACAACTCCACCTAAAACCACTGGTAATAAAAAACCGATGTTTATTTTCTTAATTGCAAGGATCAATCTATCATATATACCTAAAACCAGGGCAACAGTTCCCCCGCTAACCCCTGGTACCGTAAGGGAGATACCTATGGGAATTCCCCTTAAAAACAAACTAAAATAACTTTTCAATCTAATCCCCCTCACTATTTCCCTGGGCCAAATAATCCAGGACATGTTTATGATCTTCTAAGGCTTTATGGCCTTTTGCTGTTAGATCATATACCCCTTTTTCCACCCTCTCAAACCAATTATATACATTACTTCTTAGAATTTGCCCAGACTTTTCTATTTTTGTTAGTGTTTTGATATCCTTTAGTGGTAGCGCACCTTTTTCCCTAAGGGTTAGTGCAACAACTAAGACATCTTCTTTATATGCTGTAACCAAGGGAACTTTACTACTCCCCCCAAGATTAAAATCCGTTATGCGATCATTAAATTCCGTTTCTATTGCTCTTTTCTTTTTGCCATTATGATTTGGTGTATACTTTACAGGGTCTAAGGCAACCTCAACTAAGGATTTCTCACCCCTTAGGGAAACTATAATAAGTCCTAGGCTTAACATTTTACAAAGCTTTAATATTTTATTCCATCTGCTACCCTTTAATGTTTTAGGTCTTAGAATTCCAACATACACATGATCTGTAAAGGATTTTCTATCTATACCCTGTAGCACTAAATCCAAACTAAAGCTCTTTTTGAGCTCAACTATTATCATCTGTGATTCCTTAATGGCCACCACATCACAGCCCTTTACCTCTGACTTAACCACAAAGCCCTTTTCTTCTAAAAAAGCTTTTACGGGTAGATAGAGATCTGTTTCCCTAATCATATTAAATCC
>CAYYRM010000150.1:0-6515 GCA_964474005.1 uncultured Eubacteriales bacterium | reverse complement strand
ATATCAACTATATTAGGATTTTTTTTTTTTTTTTTTTTTTGAATCAGGTACTCTCCCATTTCTAAAGAACGCTCCACTAGCTTCTCTTCAACTAAAACATCAATGGCAGCAGAAGCACATGCACATCCCAGTGGGTTACCACCAAAAGTAGACCCATGGGAACCAGGGTTAAATAGGTTTAGAAGTTCGCTGCTACCAGAGATAGCGGACACAGGGATAACTCCTGCACCTAAGGCTTTACCCATAATATAGATATCTGGGTCTATGTTTTCCCAATGACATGCAAACAGCTTACCAGTTCTTCCAAACCCAGTTTGGATTTCATCAGCCATAAATAAGACATTATTTTCTTTACATATATCAAATGCCTCTTTTAAGTAACCATTAGGTGGCACTACTACCCCTGCTTCACCTTGTACTGGTTCCACTAAAAATGCAGCGGTATTCTTGGTTATAGCTGCCCTTAGGGCATCTGCATCACCGTATGGAACTATTTTGAAGCCAGGGGTTAATGGACCAAAGCCCTTCTTATAGGAATCAGTGGATGAAAAAGAAACCACAGTCACTGTTCTTCCGTGGAAGTTGCCACTACAAACTATTATCTCAGCTTGGTCTTCTTCTATGCCCTTGATATTATATCCCCATCTACGGGCACATTTTATTGCTGTTTCCACCGCCTCTGCTCCTGTGTTCATCAACAAAACCTTATCTTTACCAGTTAACTCTGCAATCTTTTTACATAAAGGTCCTAACTGATCATTTTGGAAAGCCCTCGAAGTTAATGTCACCTTATCAAGCTGTTCTTTAACCCTTGCTATAATTTTCGGGTGCCTATGTCCTTGGTTCAAAGCAGAATATGAACTAAGCATATCCATGTAACGATTACCTTCTGGATCTTCTACCCATACCCCTTCTCCCTTGGTAATAACAATTGGTAACGGTAGATAATTAGGTGCACTGTACTTATCTGTCATTTCCAAAATCGTACGAGAATCCATTATAAAATCATCTCCTTAAAGTTATTAATGGCTATAACTACTTCTACATACTTATTAATAAATCCTGCATAAATTCCAAATTATTTAATATTTTTGGCTATTTGTAAATAATTTTTAATTTAGTTTTTTAGTGATTTAAAGGGTTAATTGGGTGTTCTTCTGAAAATTTATGATTAAAAAAACTATTTTTAGAAAGAATAATATTGATAAAACATTTCATAGGAGGGTTATATATGAACCAAGAGATTTATTGTTCAGTGACAAACTGCCATTATTATGGTCCAGGTCACAAATGTAATGCAGAAAAAATCATGATAACTTCTGACCCCGTGGCACATAAACTCCCTGATACCATGGATGCTAATCAATCTGCGGAATTTCCTGATAGCCCAGTAAGTAGCTGTATGGAAAGTTGCTGTAAAACCTTTGTGTCAAAGGAAAACCCCATGCGAGATGGAGTCCAAAAAATATAAAAAGTGGCTTAGCCACTTTTTTTATTGTTGAATACTTTCCTTTTATGCTAAAATTGTTTTAAGCATCGGAAAGGAGTATTATAAATGAACCTTAATCACATAGTTAATAAAGTTAATGGACGTAAAGGAAAACCCCAAGGTGTATATCATGATTTTGCAGTACTTCTACCTTTGATTTATACAGACCAAGGGCTTAAAATACTTTTTGAGGTAAGGTCAGAAAACCTTAACAGACAACCTGGGGAGATATGTTTCCCTGGTGGAAAAGTTGAACCTAATGAAACATTTTTACAAACGGCCATTAGGGAAACCTGTGAAGAACTGAATATTTCTAAGGAAAATCTTGAAGTTATAGGAGAGCTTGATTATTTAGTAACACCCTACAATCTTATAATCTACCCCTATATCGGTGTAATTAAAGGGTTAAAATATGAAGATATTAAATATAATACCGATGAAGTCTCAGAAATTTTTCTCATGGATTTGGATTTTGCACTTAACACCAAACCTGATGTTCATCAAGTGGACTTATTGGCATCACCTAAGGATAACTTTCCCTATGACTTAATAATTCAGGGTAGAGAGTATAAATGGAGGGTAGGTAAGTACCCTGTTCCTTTCTATGTTTATAAAGATAAAATAATATGGGGCTTTACAGCTAGGGTACTGATGAATTTTGTGGGGATAATAAGTTAAGAAATTTCTCAAAAGTATATTAAAATTCTTGCAATTATTATATAATAGACATACAAATAATTAAGGGGGAATGATTATGGGTATAATCAAAGGTATTATTGGGTTTATGAAGGAACATCCTAAGTTCACAGCAACAATAGTTATTTTGTTAATTGTGTCAAATATCTATGGGGTTATGGAAAAAAGGGCAAACATTAATAACCAAATTGATTATTTTGTAACGGAGAACAGTGTCCAGTTCCATTTTGTTGAAAGCCTAAGTAATCAAAACTTAGTGGAAACCAGTGAAGTTACCCTGAGTAATGGCACAAAGGTAAACTATGGGAGATATCTAACATCCTACTACATTGAAGATACTAATAAGAAAAATGAAACCGATATAAAAATAGCCATTTTAGAAAAGGAATATCCCAGTAAATTCGAAATAGAAAAACCCTTTTCCATCGCAACTGTTACATTCATAGGTTTATTAATTATAACAGGGGCTTATGTCCTTTACTTTAAGACAGGAAAATATACTCCCAGTGCATACTAAATAATAAAATTGCCCAGCATTCACAAAATGCTGGGCTTACTTTTTTCTATTAACAAAAAACCTTTACCTTGTTTAAACATTCTATATCCAAGGGAAAAGACGGACCTTTTTCTCCATCAATATCAGTTTCAACTTCATCACTACATTCTACCCTAAGCTTGCTTGTTTGAAGATACAATACACAATTATCATCTTGATGTTCACCCTTCAAAACCTTGATAAACAATGACATCTTCTCCACAAGTTTGCAATTTTTTATAACAACAACATCAAATTTACCGTCATCTACCTTGGCCAAAGGGGCCAAGGATTTAAATCCTCCTGCACAGGATGAGTTTAATACAAAAAATAGCAATGCATTTTCAACATATTCCCTATCATCCACTGTCAATTTAATGTTAAAGGGCTGAAAAACAGGGTATTGACCTAAAACATTAATATAATATCCCAGTTTACCTAAGTTGTTTTTGATCACAGTGTTGGTGTTGTGTGCAATACTGGCCAAGTTCCCCATACTAACCACATTAACAAATAAATTTCCATTCACAGACCCTATATCCACATTCTTATGATTACCTTGTATTATTTTGTTTAAATACTGGTCTAAACCACCTTTAATCCCTAAATGATTAGCGAAATCATTGGATGTCCCAGATGGAATTATCCCCAAGGGTAGCTTTATCCCATGATTAATCATGCCTGTAACCACAGAATTTAAAGTGCCATCCCCTCCAGATGCCACTATAAGGTCATAGTGGCTTGGGTCAATCTTTTTCATTACATCGTATGCAGACTCATCCAATGACAAACGATATGGAGTTACTAAATAATCTTTTTTTTGAAACTTATCTATGACATAATCAAGCTTATTTTTAAAGGTGCTTTTTCCTGAGGCAGGATTATATACCAAAAACATTCTTTTCAACGGGTTTCCCCCCCCCATAACATATTCCAACATACCTAATTTATATAAACTGCGAGTCTTTAATAAACATTATTTGTAACACAGACATACCAATAAAAATTAAAATGAAAATTATTACGGGTATCCATGACAAAAAAGAATCCTTGGGGACTGGCTTTTGATAATGATCATAGGTTGGATATTCTAAACCAGTACCATTTTCTTCATCCTCATATGAAGATGAGTTATTTTCATGTTTACCTTTGGTAGTCTTATGTAACCCCCTCAATGCCATATAACTAAAGGTACCAAATATCAAAGCAATAATTAGCAAGAAAACAGCTGTAAATATCATAGCTTCAAGGGTTAATGGTTCCACAGGCTCAGTGCTTTCAGGTATACCAGCTAGTATGCGGGCTAGCCCAACAGCCACTGCATTGTTTAACATATGTGCATAGATACCCATCCAAAGTGAATTTGTTCGAATAACTATATAGCCAATTACTATACCCAGTAAGATGGGACCCAGTAAATTTTGAAGGTTAAAGTGGAACATACCAAAAAATAGTCCTGATAGCAAAATAGCCTTCCATTGACCAATTTTTTCATAGCTTCTCATGATGAATCCCCTAAAAAGGATCTCTTCACATAATCCAGCGGAACCAGCAACCACTAGAAGGGTTAATATAAATCCCCTAAAGTCTTCTGGAACAGTTATGGGGTTAGCAGGCAATTCCCCAAAGGTACTTAGCCAAATATTGGCTAAGAAATTAACAAACACAGCCACAGGGTACAAAGCTAGCATGGACAATGTAACAAACAGGAATTCTTTAAATGTAAATCCATTAAACCTAAATTCTTCTTTTATATTTACTTTAAGCATCAGGGCAAATATAAAAGCGGGAAGCATAATAAGAATAAATTCTGTAATTAACAAACCTGACATCAAATCCCTATGTTGAACTGCTGAACCTATGAAAATTAACAAAACCGATCCAATCAACAATAAAATATTGCCATGTAATGGTTGTAATTTATTTTTCATCGTTGACTCCTCTCTATTTAAAAGGCCCTAGAGGGCCTTTTTTTTAAGCACGGTACTATTTTTTATCTTTACTTTCAAATACTTCCTTTATCCCTGCGAAAGAACCTAAAACACCAACCACTTCTGATGGTACCACAAGTTTTGTTGATTGACCATCAGCTAATTTTTCTAGGGCTTCCAGCGTTCTTATTTTGATCACATCCCCTGTGGGATTGCTTTCTTTAATTGCATTATAAACAAGCTTTATACCTTCACCCTTTGCCTTTTCCACCAACATAATACTTTCGGCCTCACCTGACGCCCTAAGTATTTGGGATTGTTTCTCACCTTCTGCCCTTCTAATGGCAGCTTCCTTTTCAGCTTCAGCATTTAAAATGGCAGATTCTTTCTCCCCTTCAGCTTTAAGGATAGCTGAGCGTTTTTCTCCTTCAGCCCTAAGGATAGACTCACGTCGTTCCCTCTCAGCCCTCATTTGTTTTTCCATGGCATCACGTATTTCTTTAGGAGGCATAATGTTTTTAAGCTCAACCCTGTTTATCCTGATCCCCCATTTATCAGTTGCTTCATCTAGTATTGCCCTCATCTTAGTATTTATTATATCCCTGGATGTCAAAGTGGCATCTAAATCCAACTCACCAATTATATTTCTTAAGGTTGTTGCAGTTAAGTTCTCGATGGCTGACATTGGGTTTGATATTTCATAGGTAAATCTAACAGGATCAGTAACTTGATAATACACAACGGTATCAATCTGCATTGTTACATTGTCACTGGTTATTACTGGTTGAGGTGGAAAATCAACAACCTGTTCCCTTAAGTTAATTTTAGCTACCATGGCTTCAATAAATGGAATTACAAAATTGACTCCCATCTCTGCCTTTCTGTTGAATTTACCTAACCTAGAAATAATCCCCACAGTTGATTGTTGTACAATTCTGATTGAAGTCACAGCAATCAAAAATATAACAACAATAATTGAACCAATTATAATAATCTCTGGCATTACTCTTCCCCCTTTTCCTCTTTAGGTTTCACAATAAGTCTTACTCCATCAACCTTTATAACAGTTACCTTACTCCCTTTTTTGATTACAACATCATCATCAAAGGAAGTTGCAGACCATTGTTCCCCACCTAGGCGAACAAGCCCTGAGTTTTCATTGTTATCAATTTTGTTTAAAACCACACCCACTTTACCTGTTAGGGCATCTACGGTGGTTTTTGTGTCTACACTGTTTTTATAAACATATTTTTTGATTATCTTATGTGAGTTTAGTACAAGGATCCCAGATACCAACGCAAATACTGCCAACTGTACTGCCATATGTACTCCGAATAAAGAAAGAATCAATGCAGCAACTGCTCCCATTGCAAACCACATAAGAAAAAATGATGTGGTAAACAACTCACCCACAACAAAAACAAATATTCCTATGGCCCAAAATTTCCAATCCAAAGGCATCCCCTCCTCCTTAACCATTTATATTACAATATTCGACCATATATTTGTAAATTCCTTTATAAAGTGTAAAAGTTCATTTATTGTTAATAAACGGATAAGGGCGGAGTAGGGAAAGTTTTCTGATTAGGAACCTTTGGTTCTGATTAGGAAGCCTCTGGCTTCTGATTAGGAGCCTTTGGCTCTGATTAGGAGCCTTTGGCTCTGATTAGGAGAATTTGGCTCTGATTAGGAGCCTTTGGCTCTGATTAGGAGAATTTACATTCTCTGAGTAGACCTGCCACAGATGATCAGTGTAGGGGCCGTACCTTGTGTCGGCCCTGACATGTAATGGTGGCTAGTTTATTTTCTCTTTAAGTTAACATATCTAGAAACACAGACTATGATACTTTCCCTATAACTAAGA
>CAYYRM010000149.1:0-6543 GCA_964474005.1 uncultured Eubacteriales bacterium | reverse complement strand
GAATTAACTTCTTACCATTATTACTGGCATGATGCTGTTCAATTTTCAAAGAACTAAAATAAGCTTGTCAGCCTTGTTGACTGCAAAAACTATATTATCACTGTTTTTGTACTTTGTCAACCCTTTTTTTATTTATTTTGTTATTGTATGTTTCAACAACAAAAATTATGATACCATAAATAAAAAATGAAATCAACTAAAAAATTATTCCATTTAGTCTTGGTTATTTTCAAAAACTCTTAATCCATTCGTGTCGTCTTTTATAGAAGTAAAAGATTAAAAAGATACTCATGGTATCTTTTTAATCTTTCTTTTTTAGAGTTGGAAAAAGCAAAACATCTCTTATGGAGCTACTATCGGTAAGTAGCATGATTAGTCTGTCTATACCTATCCCTAAACCTCCTGTGGGTGGCATCCCATATTCAAGGGCAGTAACAAAATCTTCGTCCATCATATGAGCTTCATCATCGCCAGCTTCCCTGTCACCTACTTGCCCTTCAAATCTTTCCCTTTGATCGATAGGGTCGTTTAACTCTGAGAAAGCATTACATAGTTCCCTAGCAAACACAAAACCTTCAAATCTATAAGTAAGCCTTGGATCCTCTTTTTGACCTTTTGCCAAAGGAGAGATATCTTTAGGATGTCCAATAACAAAAGTAGGCTGTATTAGTTTTTCTTCCACGTGTTCTTCAAAGAACCAATTAACAATTTTACCCCAAGTCCATATACCTTTTTTTGTATTCAAGCCTTTTTCCTTTGCTATTTCTAAAGCCTGAGCATCGTTTAAAGGCATGAAGTCTATTCCTGTATATTCTTTAACTAAGTCTGTCATTGTGGCTCTATTCCATGGTGGAGTTAAATCAATTTCCTGACCTTGGTAGTTAATAATAGTGGTTCCTAACACTTCCTTAGCCACATGGGCAACTAGGTTTTCAGTTAGAACCATCATATCTTTATAATCTGCATATGCTTGGTATAATTCAAGCATTGTGAATTCGGGGTTATGCTTGATGGATATACCTTCATTTCTAAAGTTTCTATTAATCTCAAAAACCTTTTCGAAACCACCTACTATCAATCTTTTAAGATATAACTCCGGTGCAATACGTAAATAAAGATCCATATCTAAGGTGTTATGATGAGTTATAAAAGGTCTAGCGGCTCCACCACCTGGAATTGTTTGCATCATTGGGGTCTCCACTTCATAAAAACCCTTATTTTCTAGGTATGTTCTTACAGCTTTTATTATCATGCTTCTTTTCACAAAGGTATCCATTACTTCATCATTTATTATAAGATCCACATACCTTTGACGGTATCTTAATTCTACATCCTTTAGGCCATGCCACTTTTCTGGTAGAGGTTGTAATGATTTAGCCAACATGATGACTTTAGTAGCCTTAACAGAAACTTCTCCCTTTTGGGTTTTAAATACGATTCCTTCAATAGCTACAATGTCACCCACATCTAAGCTTTGAAACAGCTCATAATTTTCATCCCCTAGCATATCTTCCCTACCATATACCTGTAACTGACCATAAAAATCTTTGATGTTCAAAAAACCAGCTTTGCCATGACCGCGCTTTGCCATTATCCTACCAGCAATTGAAACTTGTGTGTCAATTAGTTGGTCAAAATTATCTAATATATCCTTGGTCTTATTAGTTGGCTCATATTTGTCTCCAAATGCATCAATTCCACTATCCTGTAACTTTTGTAGTTTCTCTCTTCTGATCCTTTGAAGTTCATTTAAATCCAATAATTCCACAACTCTCAACTCCTAATCTAAATCTATAAAATAAAGTATAGATAAGTGCAGTAACAAGGTTCCATAAATCAAAAATATTGTTATTTCAAAAACAATTTATTTATTTATAGAAATGATTCTGTACTTAATATTGCCAGCTGGCACTGATACTTCAACTTCACTACCCACAGGTTTACCTAGAATTGCTCTCCCAACAGGTGATTCATTAGAAATCTTGCTATCATTGGGATTAGACTCAGCAGATCCTACTATGGTGTATTCAAGGTCTTCATTAAACTCCAAGTCCTTTAGAACCACTGTACTTCCTATACTAACCACATCAGTATCGATTTCTCCCTCATCAATGACACTGGCATTTCTTAGCATTTTTTCTAACGTCAAAATCCTTCCTTCCACAAAAGCCTGTTCATTTTTAGCGTCTTCGTACTCTGAATTTTCGCTGATATCACCATAGCTTATTGCAATTTTTATTCTTTCAGCGACCTCTCTTCTTTTACTTGATTTTAAATATTCCAGTTCGTCTTCTAGTTTTTTTAAACCACTTGGTGTTAAAATAACTTCTTTGTTATTGCTCATTTTTGTCTCTCCTTTAAGTTAAAATTATATCCTTGTTAAATGATGATATGTAATTTAACCTTAAATTATTCATAAAAGCCACTTACAGTTGTTACCACGAAATACGAATAACAAGCACTAAAGGGCTAATCCCCTTTTAGTGCTTGCAAATATTATAAGGGAGTAATCTGTTTTTGTCAAACTCTTACAGCTAATTTTTCTAAATTCATAGAATTTTTTTTAGCTCTATCCTTAATCCTTTCAATTTCCTGCTCTGTAATGGCCTTTTCAAAACTTCTAAACCCAGCTAACTTAAAGCCATGTTTTTGTGCCAGCTCCTCGATTTTTTGGATCTGCTCCATTTGTAGGTCCCTTCCTAATGTATAACTCTCAAACTTGTGTTCTAAAGCTAAAATCATGGTCTCTGCCATACAGGCATAAGCTGTTTTTTGTGGGAAACCAAAATTAAAATTAAAATTCACATCCCCTGGAATTTCTATAACTCCACCTTCGATAACTAGGACGTCATCCCTTTTTTCTTGAACCTGCTTTGATACGTCCCTTGGCCTTGCCACATCACACACCACTGCCCCTGGTTTTAAATCCTCAGGTTCTATTATGTGTTCTGCGGATCCAGAAACGGAAATCACAATGTCAGAGTTTTGTAAAGCTTTCTTATAATCCTCTGGTATATCAACAGAAGTTCTAGTTTCTAAATAAATGGCTTCTGCCAATTCATTGAGCCTTCCCTTATTCCTGGCTATTAGGTTAATTTTATTTGATATGTTAGCTAGACTGCGAGAAACCAGTGATCCAATGGATCCTGTGGCTCCAATTACTGTTATTTGAGCATCCACTATATTATGACCCATAATTTCAGCAGCTTTTTTTGTTCCCTCTAAAGCAGATGCCACAGTATAACTATTACCCGTTGTCACAGGAATATTCATATTTTTTGCTATGGTTATACCTGCATCTCCCACCACAGATGTCATAGCACCCAAACCAACTATTTTAGCCCCGAGACTCTCTGCAAGTTTGCAAGACTTAATTATTTTATTTAAAACAAACTTCTCAGGTAGTTGCACCATTTGTTCACTTGTTAGGGTACAACCCACAAAGTAGCCTGAAGTTTTACTATATTCTAATTCAACTCCAACTATCTCTGACACTTTGATTGGAGGCAGTGTTTTTACTAAACCATTGACTAAGCCCTTTGGCATTCTCCTTAGGATAGGAAATTTCCTGTACATGTCTGATAAATCTATTGGGTGTATTACAAAAGCAAATTTATTATCCATTGGATTTTTCTCTCCTTCCAGTTCCTTCTTGTAAGTTAACTATCCTTGGCAAAAAATTAACCTTATCCAAGGCTTCTAGGTACTGATTTTCTGATAACTCTTTTACCCCCATCAAAGCTAAAAGTACCCCTTCCATTACATTTGTTCCAAAGGAACGTCCATTTAACTCTGGTGTTGTGGTAACCAATACCGATAGCCCTCTTTCTTTAAGGTCTTCAACATCTTTATTAGTTACTGTATTTGTTATTATCACCTTATCCCTCAGGTCTTTAGGCATGTATTTTTTTATATAATGAAAATCACCAGCTATTACATCTGCCCACTTAAAAAGCGTGGTGTACCTCTCCTTTTGAAGTTTTTGTTTATTCCCTGTGGGGTATAACAATTTAAATGGCAACAATCTCACAATAGGCATTAAAATTTTTGCCAAAAAATGTAAAGTCTTTAATGAATAGATTTTTATGGGTAGACCCAAGCTAAATAGTAAATCCCCGTAAACTACCTTAGCTTCATATTCTTCGAAGGTTTCTGCCATACCAAATCTATCCATGGCACAGACCATTAGTACTTTTTTATTTTTAAAATCCCACCCATTGTCTTTGAGGTAATTCAATGTTCTTCTTTCAAGGGTGTTTTTCAAGCCAGAGCCATCAACTATGGGTGTCTTTTGGGCGGTTTTTACAATCTTTTCTGCTTCTTTTATTGTGTATTTAGTTTTACCTGCAAAAAGATATAAATCAATACCCCCTAAACCAAATGCATCCACTTGGCCGTCTAGTTTCCTAATTATATCTATCATTTGCGGAATAGATCCATCAGTGCCTATTCTTTCTATTAAGAACTCTTCACCTAAGATTACAGCATTAACTTTATGATTTCTTTCCCTTGAGCCTAAGCTTACACTAACAACCCTTTTCATGAAATTCCGCCTTTCAGTTTAAATTTTTTAATATTTTTTCAAGCTCATTTACATCCACATATACATCTTCTTTTAAGGGTGATTCACCTATTTTAATGCCTATAACCTCATTATCAAGAAGAGATTCAATTAATTTAATCCTCATATCAGATCCTATCAGTATGACTACATCATGTTTCCTGATATTTGCTACTATCTCAATTAGTTGATTAAAGATATCTAGCCCAGTTTTACCAGCTAAAAAGTCCCATCTTTCTGCCTCTTTTAAAAGAATTGTGTAATTGATACCAAATCTTTTAGCCACTTCTTTTACTTCCGCTATATTTTCTATGGGGAAACCAACCAAAGCTATTTTTTTACCCTTACGAATTTCACCTAAAGTTTCAAGTCTAGATATAAATGTTCTATCCAAACCAAAGTGTGAGGCAACTTCTGCCTGAGAGTGCCCCAATGATCTCATGGCTAAAATTTTATCTATGTATTTCATTATTTTGTCGCCACTTACTGTCTTGTCATTAATCTTATAAAACTCCATACAAAGCTCCCTCCCAGTTTGTGCACAAAATTGTATACAATTATTATATTTAAGTTTATCCAACTAAACAATGTTTTATTACTAAAAATTAAAAAAGTGCCTTTGGCACTTTTTAATTTTCCTTTAGTTTTTTTTCATATTCTAATAGTGTTTCTATTATATCCTTTTGATCTTCTATGGTATTTACTAGATCCCTGATATAAGTAGCATCAGGTAGACCCTTTAAGTACCAAGAAATGTGTTTTCTCATCTGCCTAATTCCCATGTATTCACCTTTATATTTTATGTGTTCCTTTAAATGATAAATTGCCATATGTATTTTTTCTGATACAGTGGGCTCAGACAATAGAGTGTTTTCTTTGATTAATTTATAACTCCTGTTGAATAACCACGGATTTCCCATGGCTCCACGGCCTATCATAACCCCATCACATCCTGTGTAATCCAGAAGTTTTTTGGCATCTTGGGGTTCAAAGACGTCACCGTTTCCTATGACCACAATGTCGACCCTTTTCTTAATTTCCTTAATGATATCCCAATCTGCTTTACCACTATAAAATTGTTCCCTGGTACGTCCATGTATGGAAATTCCAGCTATTTTATTATATTGTGCCATCTGAGCGTATTCCATTGCCACAATGCTATTGGCACACCATCCCTTTCTAATCTTCACTGTAACTGGCACAGAGGCATTTTCAACTACTTTTTTAATGATGCTTTCTGCCCTATTTATGTCCCTCAAAAGAGCTGCTCCTTCATTATTTTTTACTATTTTTTGAGCGGGACACCCCATATTAATATCTATTATATCTGCACCTTTTTTTTGTACATATTCCACCACTTTGGCAAATTCATCAGGATTATTTCCAAAAATCTGAACAGCTATGGGATGTTGAAGTGAATCAATATCGATCATTTCTCCTGTTCTTTCACTACCGAAAATCAATCCCTTTGTACTTACCATTTCTGTAAACAGCAAACCACAATTATAATCTTTCACTATTTTACGGTATGTTTTATCAGTTACCCCTGCCATAGGAGCTAAACACAGGGGATTTTCTTCTAATATTTTTCTTAATTCCATAATATCCTCCAAAAAAATAAGTCATAGTTTCCTATAACTTATTATAACCTATTATATTGCTAAATTGGAATTTTCACCTTTTAATCTTTTTATTACTTGTTCTTTTAACATTTTTTTAGTTGAGGGGTGTGAAAATTTAAATTTTCTGAGGTTCTGATGTTGTTTATGGGTTATTTTTTTTTCCCCTAATAAGCTATCCAATGCTGGTACATCAAAACGTTTTTCCAAAAGCTCTGCCACAAGCTTTTGCTCACCACCAGTTTTTAGATATACCTGCATTGCCATGGGTGCTGAACTGAAAGGGTCTTTCTTAACTAAGACCACATCAATATTTTTTTCCATGTCAGTTATATTTGTATAATTATTTGCAGAGGAGATATA
>CAYYRM010000148.1:0-6553 GCA_964474005.1 uncultured Eubacteriales bacterium | reverse complement strand
TCTTCACTAAATGAATTGAGTAACCTTTGTTGAATTGCAACATCTAATTGTTCAAAAACATGTAGGGCTTTCTCTTTATCAAGTAACCTAAAAATCATTGCCAAATACTCAACATCTAAACTTTCAAAGACTTCTACCATTTGATAAACCTCATACCTTTTGAAAAGTTCTTTTAACTGCTCATATTCCTTAGAATTCAGTAATTTCATAATATCTTTATTATTCATTTTTACCCTCCAATCAAAAAAATCATATGACGTCGTTCTTAGTTTTTGTCTAAAAAATATAAATATAACTAAGTTTTGGTATTACTGTAATTATGTTTAGATTTTCTATGTGAAGGAATAATATTAAAAGCAGATGTTTTATAGGAGGTATACTTTATGAAGATAAAATCATTTAAAAAATTAAAACTATATGGCTTTAACAATCTAACAAAAACCTTAAGTTTTAATATGTATGATATTTGCTATGCCCAAACCCCAGAAGACCGCAAAGGCTATATCGAATACATTGATGAGCAATACAGTGCTGAACGTTTGACCAATATATTAAAAAACGTGGCGGACATAATCGGTGCAAATATCCTAAACATCGCCAAACAGGACTATGAACCCCAGGGAGCTTCTGTTACAATGCTGGTATCAGAGGAAGGTGTGTACTCAGACAAGCCCCCAGAAGAATTGGGTGAGTCAGAAAGCCCAGGACCTCTACCAGGGTCTGTGGTGGGACATTTAGACAAAAGCCACATAACCGTACACACATATCCAGAAAGCCACCCTGATCAAGGTATCTCCACATTTAGGGCAGATATAGATGTATCCACATGTGGTCATATTTCCCCCCTTAAAGCCTTGAACTATTTAATCCACAGTTTTGACTCTGACATAATGACCATTGATTATAGGGTTAGGGGTTTTACCAGGGATGTAAACGGCAGAAAACTATTTATCGATCATAAGATTAATTCCATACAAAATTATATTGATTCTGTCACTAGAGATAGGTACCATATGATAGACGTGAATATTTACCAAGAAAGCATTTTCCATACTAAAATGTTATTAAAGAAATTTGACTTAGACAATTACCTCTTTGGTGTCAATAAAAAGGATCTATCCCAAAATGACCGTAGGAAAATTAAGATGAGACTAAAAAAAGAGATGAATGATATATTTTACGGTAGAAATGTCATAAAGGTTTGATTTAACGGAGGCTACAGCCTTCGTTTTTACTTTGCCCTTGAAAAATAACTCCTGTGTGTTAAAGTTTATATAGATTAAAATCACGGGGGAGGAGTAATTCATGCTAGAAAATCTAAAACAGTATTTGGAATGGAGTTTTTTAAGTCAGCCGTTAATCTTTTTTGCGATAATTTTTATCTTTTTTACCATGGGTAAAATATTTAATCGCTTTATTTTCGGATTTATTATTAAAATAACTGAAAAAACTAAAACTGATTTTGACACCAATTTAGTAACTGCATTTAGAAGACCGATTATTAGTTTTATTAACATATCTGGTATTGTCATTGCACTTAGGAATCTTAATTTAACCATTGAACAAGAAATAATGGTACTTGCCCTTTTTAGAACCGCTGTAATAATAGTAATTGCATCGGGCTTTTACAACCTTGCAGGTACTTCCTCTGCACTTTTTCACAAACTAAACAAAAAACTTGATATAGGGATGGACAGAATTTTAATTCCCATAATATCCAAGGCAATCCGCTTTATTATAGTCGCCATTAGTTTATCTATAATCGCCCAAGAGTGGGGCTATGATGTAAATGGTTTTGTTACAGGATTGGGTATCGGTGGTTTAGCCTTTGCCTTAGCTGCCCAAGACTCATTATCTAACTTTTTTGGTGGTATTGTAATAATTTTGGACAAACCTTTTTCCATAGGGGATTGGATCTTAACACCCAATGTGGAAGGTACAGTTGAGGATATAAATTTTAGGAGTACAAAGGTTAGAACCTTTGCCCATGCCTTAGTTACAGTCCCCAATTCTACCTTAGCCAAAAATGCCATAACCAATTGGAGCAAAATGGGGAAAAGGCGTATCAGTTTTAATCTAGGGGTTACCTATACAACTCCAAAGGGAAAACTGGCTCGTTGTGTGAAAAGGATAGAGACAATGTTAAAAAGCCATGAAGAAATACATCCAGAGACTATTTTTGTCAATTTCGATAGCTTCAACCATAGCTCCTTGGATATATTTATTTATTGCTTTACAAATACAACAGTCTGGGGAGAATTCTTACGGGTAAAAGAGGATATTAACTTTAAGATTCTAGAAATTTTGGAGCAAGAAGGAGTATCAGTGGCCTTCCCCTCCCGCAGCATTTATTTCGAAACACCCATACAGGAGAAAAAGTAGGAAACCTGTCTGAGTATGAGCCCACGGATCACCGATCTGTGGGCTTTGTTTATCCACGGATACGCAGGATAAAAAAGGGCAAAGGGCAATTGGCCATAGATACGCAGGGATAAAAAGGCAAAGGGCATAGCCACGGATGAGCAGGATTAAAAGAGGATTAGCTCCACCACCCCTGTAGCCCAATGCTTTAGCGTTGGGATTGACCCAGATGAAAGGGCAGAGTAGAAAACCTAGTGGTTTCTGAGTAGGAACCTTTGGCTCTGAGTAGGTGAACTTAGTTCACTGAGTAGGGGACTTACGTCCCTGAGTAAAACATTTAGCCACGGGTCTACACTGATCTTCTCGGATATGGGGGCTTTTTTTGTGGGTCCTTTATAATGCCACTGAAACGATTACTTTTTGCTACATGCTGGGTCGTAGGGCGTGAATTGATTATGGAACTGATGCTGGGTCTATAAGACATAGCCACGGATAAGCAACCTCCTCCACCCCTGTAGCCCAATGCTTTAGCGTTGGGATTGACCTAGATGGAAGGGCAAAACCTTTCACACTAAATTTCACTAAAATGCTTCAACACTATTAAAAGCTTAGGGATTAATAACTTAAAACCTTTGACACGGTTAAGAGGGAGCATTTTGTGGGTCCCACAGGGGTAGGGCTGTTTGGTTTTTGTGTTCGTATGGTTTTTGAATTTTTTAGTGTAGGTTAGTGTGAGAATGTTTTATTTTTTTTGTAGAAGAAAACCATTCTAGAACTACAGAATAAATATAATATAAAAATACAGATAGAACCCTTCTCGACCTACCCTTTAAAAGGCTTTAAACAGTGATGTCTGTGTGAGTTTTTGCTGTGGTTTCTGTGTTCCTATTCCAACATAACTTTTACCAATAATGTATGTCCTGTCAAATGGGGATAACCATCCTTTCGCAAGGCTAAAGCCTTGCCTACGGTTGGGGTGAGAACTAAGTGGTGTCTGTGTATGCCTTTGCTGTGGTTTCTGTGTTCCTATTCCACATAACTTTGCCAATAATGTATGTCCTATCAAATATGGATGACCATCCTTTCGCAAGGCTAAAGCCTTGCCTACGATTGGGGTGAGAGCTAAGTGGTGTCTGTGTATGCCTTTGCTGTGGTTTCTGTGTTACCATATGCCAAACAAAAGAGCAAAGTGGTGCCCCTACTTCACTTCAGTATTTGATGGTGGTAAGTGGTGTAAGTGGTGGTGATGTTTTAGTTTTTTTAATAGTATGCAGGATTTTTTATTTTTATCGAGAATAAAAATATTAGAGTACAGTACAAAAAGGAGGAATCTATTTTATGAGTAAAGAGCTTTTGACTAAGGCCTTTAGTAGTCATGGTTTTCAGGACATACGTTATCAAAACCTTAAAACCACAACCATCAAGGTATCCAAGGGGAAAATTAAGGATGTCAGTGTTGTGGAAAAATCAGGGGGTAATGCCAGGGTTTTAACTGGTGGTGGCTTTGGTACCTTCTCATTTAATGATTTGGCCGATGCCCCATCTGCCATTAACACTTGTAGGTCCATCAGTGATTTTATTATAGGTAGTGCACCGTTGGCCAATGCTCCTATTATCATTGATGATGTTTTTTCAAAGCCCAGTTTAGATCCTCGCACCATTGATTTGGAGGATAAAAAGAAGTTACTTTTGGAATATGATAATATTCTTTGTGGTTTTAAGGATATAGTTAATACCGATGGCTCATATTATGAGATTGTTTCAGATAAAACCTATGTTAATAATCAAGGTAGTATAATAACACAACAGCATATTATCTGTGGTATTAACTATAGGATTATTTCCATGCGAGATGGTGTTATCCAACAAACTAGGTTATCATTGGGTGGAACTGATAGTTATTCTGATATATTAAACCAAAATGAAGTGGTGTTTAATAAGGGTGAGCAAACGGTGGCACTTTTAGATGCTGAACCCCTTGTTGGTGGAGATTATGACGTTATTTTAGACCATGAGGTTGGTGGCTTGTTTATCCATGAGGCCTTTGGTCATTTAAGTGAGTCAGACAATTTACTAGACAATGAAGCCTTACGTAAAACCATGACATTGGGTACCACCTTTGGACCTAGTTTTCTAAATGTAATAGACGACCCAAGCCTTAAGGGGATACCTGGTAGCTATATCTACGATGATGAAGGGGTTAGGGGGCAACAAACATATCTAATTAAAGATGGAAAGCTATCTGGTAGGCTACACTCCAGGCAAACGGCTGGGTTATTGGGCGAAGAGCTCACTGGCCATTGTAGGGCAAAGGACTATAACTTTAAACCTATTGTTAGGATGGGTAATATTTATATAGACAAAGGCCCCCACGCCTTTGACGATATGGTGGCTTCCATGGAAAATGGGTTACTACTCTTTGGTTCAGCGGGTGGGCAAACCTCAGGAGAAGCCTTTACCTTTGCTGTTCAAGGGGGCTATAGGGTTAAGGATGGAAAAATCTCCAATATGGTTAGGGATATAGTTTTAAGTGGAAACCTTTTCACCACCTTGAACAATATTCAAATGGTTGCCAACGAGGTTCAGTACTCCAAAGCAGGTGGTTGTGGTAAAGGTGGACAGATTTTGGTGACATCGGGTAAGGGTTCTGCCCCAATTAAGGTTATGAAAATGTCCATAGGAGGTAATTAAGATATGGGTAAATTATTTGATCAAGCTATAAAATCCTTTGATGAAGCTGAACTGTATACTAAAACGGAAAAACGGATTTCCATTAGGCTTTCAGGACATCAGCCAAAGGGTGGTGACGGAAGTAATATAACTGAATATGCCCTAAGGGCAGTGAAAAATAACAATATGGGTACAGCGGTGGCAACTTCTGAATCTGACCTATCCATAATCCAAAGGGCAAATATATCCATAGAAAATCAGACAACCACACCAGTTAATTTTAGCAATGCTAACCCTACTGATGTTTTAGCCTTTGACCAAAGGGTAAATGACATGACCAGTGATGAGCTTATGCAAGAAGGTCTCAGGATCAGTGATTTGTTTAAAGAGGTGGCGCCGGATGTTGCCCCTGATATATCCATCACTTCTGTTAACAAGAATCTTCATATACAAAATTCCGCAGGTTTTAACGAAAATTATAATAAAACCCAATACTATGTGCACATGTCCACAAAATCCCCCAAGGGCTTTATGGAGACCTTTAAAACCAAAAACGGAAGCTTTTATCAGGATATAACTGTGGAAGATATACAAAGGGTTGTGGCCATGCACCGCATTGCTCAAAATAGGGTAAAGGGAATTGGTGGTAAACTTCCTGTTATCTTTAGTGGTAGTGCCATGGGCTCACTAATCCTTAGGGTGTTGGCAGGTGTAAATGCTGATATGGTCCTAAAGGGTATCTCCCCTGTGAAGGATAAAATGGGTGAACTTGTTTTTGCAGATCATTTAACAATTAGGGATGATGGAACCCTTAAGGGTGGATTGGGTACATGTCCCTTTGATGATGAAGGTAACCCATCCCAAAATACTTTTTTGTATAAAAATGGTGTTCTAAACAGCTATTTAGCTGATCTTGCATCCGCTGCAAAGCTTTCCATGACCCCCACAGGAAATAGTTTCAAAAGAACAATGTTCTCAGAGGATATTGAGGACCAGCCATCCCTAGAAGCAAGTAATGTGCTCATTGAAGGCTTTACCTTACCAGATGAAGAGCTTTTCAAGCAGGTGAAAAAAGGTATATTTGTGGATTCAGTGATGGGTGCCCATACGGGGAACATTAATGCTGGGGATTATTCATTGAATGTATCCAATGGCTACTTAATTGAAGATGGACAGCTGGTGGGTAAAATCCAAGATACCATGGTTTCTGGTAATATTTATAACGACTTTAAAAATATCGTGGCCCTAGGTACTGAATTGAGACCTATGAATGCCATATTCTTTACATTGGGTTACTCCCCCAACGTGCTATTTAAAGACCTAAGTGTTGTTGTGGAATAATTTTTTCCCTAAACTCCCCTTATCCCCTTTACATCTACCCCAAAGTGCTTTATAATATTTTTTTGTGAACCAAAATGAATACCATTTTTTTATTTTATTAAGCTTTCAGCGAAAAACCCTATAAAAATAGGGAAATAAATGGTATTATAAAAGGGAATACGTAGTGGGAAAAGGAGGTAAA
>CAYYRM010000147.1:5798-6611 GCA_964474005.1 uncultured Eubacteriales bacterium | reverse complement strand
GATTACTTGGGAACTGGTTTGTTTCAGAGTGGGACATAAATTTTAGCTTTCTTAACCGTGTCAGGGGTTAAAGTGATGTTATTCTTAAAGGCATGCTAACACGGATTTTATTTGGTGCTTTTTCCTGGGGTCTTGGGATTTCGCAGATTGCACGGAATATAGAAAATAGTAGAAAGTAGAAGGTTGAAAGGAAATTCAAAACCATCCACACTAACTTACACAAAAAAATTATACGGAGTCCTTGATTTCACTGATTTTTTTTGATTTCACTGGGTTGCTTTTTCTTTGGGTCATTATTTATTGGTTGTTTTATTAATAATACATACAGTGGACCTGCTCGGATTACTTGGGGACTGGTTTATTCCAGTGAGACCTGAATTGTCAGCTTACTTAACCGTGTCAGGGGTTTTGTACAAAAAGCATAAGAGAGTCCTTGATTTCACTGATTTTTTTTCGATTTCACTGGTTTGTTTCTGTGGGACATAAATTTTAGCTTTCTTAACCGTGTTAGGGCTTTTGAAGTTTTTGCTTATTCTTTAAACCTTTTGTTAACAGGGAGTACTTAACAGGGTTTTAAGAGGCTCTTGGTCCTTATGCCATTTATCCTGATTTTTTGTACTTTTATCACAAACACCCTAAAACCCTTATACATACAATAAAAGAGAAACAATAAAAAAGGGGTGTTTTAATTGAGTAAAAAAGAAAAAAGTCAATATAGATACCCGACTTCAACAAGGAGTAGGGTTCCAGCCACATGCCCACCGGGATTTCAGGGTAGATATACAGTAAGGCCAGGGGATAGCATGTTTTTCA
>CAYYRM010000147.1:0-5698 GCA_964474005.1 uncultured Eubacteriales bacterium | reverse complement strand
TAACTTTAAATGCACTGATAGCAGCCAATCCCCACATAGCCAATCCAGCAGAAATTTTCCCAGGGGATGTGCTTTGTGTACCAGGGGTACCCGCAGGAAGGGTTCCAGCCACATGTCCACCGGGATTTCAGGGTAGATATACAGTAAGGCCAGGGGATAGCATGTTTTTCATAGCTCAGCGCTTTGGGGTAACTTTAAATGCACTGATAGCAGCCAATCCCCACATAGCCAATCCAGCAGAAATCTTCCCAGGGGATGTACTATGTGTACCAGGGACCACAATGAATACTCAAGTAGTTGAAGAGGAAGATACTGAAGCTGTGGAGGAAACCGAAGCAATGACAAGTAATAGGGAAAATGAAGGGGAAGTTCATGCTGCAAGTGTTCCTGTTAATTGCCCTCCTGGGTATAGCTCTAGATATGTTGTCCAAGACGGAGACAGTATGTTTAAGGTGGCTCAGAGATTTAATGTGAGCCTTGAAGCGCTAATAGCAGCAAATCCACAGATAAGTAATCCAGCTGAAATCTTCCCAGGGGATGTACTGTGTGTTCCAATGCTTAACAAGGGTAGAAGGCCTACTAAATGTCCTGTTGGCTTTGGTGGAAGATATACTGTTAAAGCAGGAGACTCCATGTTTTTTATAGCAAGACGGTTTGGAATTGATCTGGACACCTTGGTTGATGCCAATCCCCATATAGCAAATCCAGCTCAAATCTTCCCAGGGGATGTGTTATGTGTTCCGTCAATGGCTGGTAGGGTTCCAGCTAAATGTCCAAAGGGCTTTAATGCAAGGTACACAGTACAAGCAGGAGATTCCATGTATTTTATTGCTAAACGGGTTGGAATTACCCTTCAAGCCCTAATTAGAGCCAATCCCCATATAACAAACCCAGCGGAAATCTTCCCAGGGGATGTATTATGCGTCCCAAGACTTCCTAGATAAGCATTTTAGTGCAAGTAAGTGTCATACGAACTTTAAAGAGAATCTAAAAGGTCCTATCACTAAGGTTTTAGATAGTGTAAGCCTTTTAGTGCAAGTTAGTGTTGAAGGTTTTTGCTCACACTAACAAACCCAAAAATGCATATGAGAAATTTAGAAATATAATAAAGCCCAAAAACCACAAAAAAAGTGGTATTCTGGGCTTTTTAAATTACTATTTTAATATCTCCCTTAAGGTCTGTAAATGCCTTTGGGCCATGGCTTGATAGCCGACACTATTTGGGTGGAGCCTATCTATGGAAACAAATTCTGGATTATACTTAAACAAATCCACAACAGGAATAAAAACCATATTAGGGTACTGCTCCACAACCTTCTGTGTTTCAAAATTCCATTGATGTAGCAAGGCTAAGTTTTCTAATACCATGGACTGATATGGATTGTAAAGTCCAGTTAGGGCCACATGGGCTGATGGATTCAATGAGTTAATAGTGTCTAATATAACCTCAAGATTTGCCAGAAACTCACCCTTAACCCTGTTAAAATCCAAAGGATTAATAGCCTGTTGGATTGGTAAAGTTCTCAAATCATTGCCACCTATGGAAAGAAGGATAATATCAGCTGCCTCCAAATGGCCCTTTAGATTTTCTCTATTTATTAGCTCCAGTAAGCCCCTAGAAACCAGTCCATCAATGGCAAAGTTGTCATAATTAACATCATCTCTACTTTGCTTAAGGGTTTCCCTTATAAAACCTGAGTACCCTAATCTGTTTTCATCACCAGTCCCTCTAGCTAGGGAGTCACCCAATACAACTATATTAAAACCATCCCTATCAACTTCCTGTGGAGGTTCTTGGGGTATGGGGGGGGCACCTAGGTCTGCACTTTGGTTATCATAAGTTATCCAAAAAGTAGCACCAAAACCAACCACAAAAATTAAGGTACTTACAACGGCGATTACGCTCATGGTATAAAAAATATTTTTTATCAACAATGACACCCCCTACACTAAAACATCCTGTTTAGTAAATACAAAAAAGCTAACCAAAAGTGTAACCACTGTCCAAACCGATAATACAGCCACAGAAAAACCTAAGGTCATTCCCTCCACTGGTTGAACTGCACCTGATAGATAATCAGGTAATCTCATGTTAGTGATAAATAAATACTTAACCATTGGCCAGTCAGATAGGAAAAAAGCCATAAAGGTACCGGTTATCAGTGAAGAAAGCATTACACCCATGGCCACAGCGGTACTCTTTACTATAACTGAAACCATAAAGGATATTGTGGCCACACAGATTGATACAAACCAAGCTAGACCATATACCATGATGAGATACTGCCATTGTGGGATATTTCTTACAAAGCTAGTATCTAAACGGTCTGCAACCACTCTAAAACCTGTGGTTATAGGGGTGGTAAATCCAGTGAAACCAAAATAAAAGCTTGCTATTATTATTGATAAAATACCAGCTAATAACACCACCACTGTGGTCATAATCAAAAGGGCAAGATACTTACTGAGCAAAACTTTCCACCTAGGTATCGGTGTTGTTAATAGAAGCTTAATTGCCCCCCCTGTAAACTCTCCAGATACAAGGTCACAGGCTAAAATTACTATTAAAAGAGGCAAAAATAATGCTATTATGTTTTCCATAAAGGTTTTAGTAAATCCAGCAGTGCTTGGGGTAAAGGGATTTATTCCCCTTTCTTGATAGTATTCCAGCTGTTCAATTTGAACAAGGATGGAGGCCCTTCTTTCATCAGTTATAAAAGGTCTATTTAACTGTGAACGGAGATCTATGATTTGCTGATTTAATAAAGTCATGGCATCCACATTTTCCACATCACCTAAACGTCTTAAAAGCCTTTCTTCAGTTCGTTGAGCCCGATATTGTTCCCCATAGGCGAAAAGCATTGTCAAGATAGCAAGGATTGCAATGACCACCCACAGGCGTTTTTTAAGTAAAGTTTTTGTTACTTCATTTTCAATAAGTTTAAACAATTTCATTCCCCCTAGTAAGCTCTAAAAATAATTCTTCAAGGGTTCGTTGTTTTTTCTGTACAGTTAACAGCAAAACACCTTCTTTAACTAAAGCTTCATTTATTTTTGGGATATCATCTGTAGCGGGATAACCAATAACATGGTTATCCTTAATCTCTACAGGTAGACTTACATATTCTTTAATTACCTCAGATGCCTTTAAAGGATTAGAAACTTCCCACATAACCCTGTTTTGTTCTTCAATTAGTTCTTCGATCTTTGAGACCTTAATTATTCTTCCTTGACTTATAATTGCTACCCGATCCACCATAAGCTGTATCTCAGATAACAGATGGCTTGACACAAAAACTGCCATCTGTTCTTTGTGGGCTAGTGTTTTAATTAATTCCCTAAATTCATTGATTCCTGCAGGGTCTAATCCATTTGTAGGCTCATCCAAAATCAAAAGCTTAGGCTTAGTAAGTAAAGCTTGGGCCAATCCTAACCTTTGTCTCATCCCCAAAGAATATGTACTAACCCTGTCCTTTATTCTGTTTCCTAAGCCCACTAGATCAACAACTTCTTTATAACGCTCTTCACTTAAGCTACCCTTCATAACTCCAAAATGTTTGAGGTTATCCATACCTGACATAAAAGGGTAAAGTTCGGGGTTTTCAACTATGCAACCGATGTTTTCCATTGCTTTGGAGAAGTCTTTTTTCAAAGAATATCCACAAATACTTATATTTCCTTCGGTGGGTTTTATTAGACCCACTATCATCCTTATGGTGGTGGTTTTACCAGCTCCATTTGGTCCTAAAAATCCAAACACTTCACCACCATTGACAGTGAAGGTAATATTCTCAACAATAGTCTTCTTGCCAATCTTTTTTTGAACATTATCCAAAACTAGAACATTATTATCCATAAAAAACCTCCCTATAGATGGCTATAACATACATTATACCAAAAGTTTTAGAAGATATATTGAAGTTTACAAAAAAAAATAAATTCATCGATACCCTTCGACATATTGCGCAAAAAGAATGTGATATACTATTAACAAGGGTATGAATTAATAGGGTTAATTGAATATAGAAAAAGAGCCAATTCGGCTCTTTTTTTCGTTATACCCTTCCTGAACGAAGTATTGCAATTAAAAGCCATACTCCCATAAGTGCTGCGGCCACAAACCCTATTAAACCTAAAATTGAGACATCATAGAACATTGGACCAGCTTCAGAGGTAATAACCTGAGAAGATCCAATAATTAGTGCTGAAATTACCAATGCAAACACTATTCTATCGGCGGCCTTAGTTATTTTATTGATATTTTTATCTAAATTGGTATGATCCATATGTACCTGTATAGTTCCAGAAGATGCTTTGTTTAGTACTGACAGAAACTTCTCTGGAATCTTTAGGAAAGCCTTACTAAATCTATATACCCCTTCAAGGTTACTGATAATTTCAGTTTTTATATCTTTATTCTTTAATAACTGATTTTTCACATAGGGGCTTGCTATCTCCATAATTGTGGTTTCTGGGGACAGTTTGTTTAAGTTACCTTCCATTAATAAAAAGCCCTTAAGTATTAAAGTGATATTCTTAGGTATGCTAATTTTATGTTTTCGACATACATTGAACAGCTGATTCACAAGCTCAGGGATTTCGATATCATCAATTGAGGCTGTGACATATTCATTATACAGATCCTCGATATCACTTTGTAGAAGAATCCTATCTACCCTACCTTTCTTAATACCTATCCGTAAAACTATCTGTGTAATGGCCTCCACATCTCCGGTGACAAAGGATAGAAGCAACTGATTAAATTTATCCCTAAGCTTTGTGGATAGCTTACCCATAAGACCAAAGTCTAAATATGCTATTTTCCCGTCACTTACTAAAATGTTTCCTGGATGGGGGTCTGCATGGAAAAAGCCATCTTCAAAGACCTGTTTTAAATAGTTACTTAGTAGCTTCATGGCTATTTCCTTGGGCTCATAGCCCTCTTTCAATAGGTCAAATTTATGGGAAATTTTATGGCCCTTAATATATTCCATAACCAAAATATTTTCTGTAACAAAATCAGAATAAAGCTTAGGAACCTTGAGGAAATTGACATCTTTATTTAACTGATAAAAGTCTTGGATATTTTTACTTTCGTTTATAAAGTCTAACTCTTCCTTTAAGGACTGATAAAGTTCTGCCACTATTTCTTGGGGATTTAAGATACTACCTTGGGGTAAAAATTTTATCACCTTAGATGCGTGATTCAGCAATGAAAGGTCCGTTAAAATGGTATTTTCTATATTTGGCCTTTTAATCTTAACGACAACCTTTTCACCATTTTTCAATGTGGCCCTATGTACTTGAGCAATTGAAGCAGAAGCCATGGGACTTGTGTCAAAACTTGAGAAAAGATACTCAGGTTTTTTCCCCAGTTCCTCTTCTATGATCCCTTCAATGGTTTCTGGATTTTCAGGTTTCACATCATCTTGAAGCTTTTGAAATTCATAAATAAACTCTTCAGGTATAATATCTGGTCTAGTGGATAAAATCTGTCCAATCTTTGTAAAAGTAGGACCCAATTCTTCCAAAGCCAAACGGGCATTTTCTGGGTTGCGTATATCCTCTTTGAAGCCATACTTCACTAAAACAGCTACAATTTCCCTAAATCTTCTTCTTTTAGAAATGCTCATGGTTAAAAGTAAGAGGGTGTCGCAAAACTACTTAAAAAGTAGTTAGCGACCCCTCTTTTTTTGAC
>CAYYRM010000146.1:0-6621 GCA_964474005.1 uncultured Eubacteriales bacterium | reverse complement strand
AATCAAGTATATCCACAAAGTTCATTGAAGCAGCTTTTAGGGTATCTGCCACTTCATTAGAAACTGTTGAACCACCTAATGCTGTCATTTTTCCACTTGCGTTAATTACTCTTTTAAGTCCTAGTTCCTCATAACAGTTCATTTTTATTACCTCCTAATTAAATAGAAGAATAAGAAGCTATCTTCTTATTCTCCTATTCAAATCTTTTGTATTTTAGTACTTTTAGAAGAAGCTTGCTAAAATCATAGATCCAAGTATTGCTCCACCAACTATTGGCTTGTCATACTTATAGAAGATAGCTGCTCCTATGAAAGCACCTACACCAGCTGGGATACTAAAGCCTATGGCTGAAAGGATGATAAGTGGTCCAAGGTACTGTCCTGTGGCATTACCGGCACCCATCATTATATTGGTTCCTGCTGATGACATTCCTTGGGGCATGATTTTTCTTATACCTATAATTACACCACCAATAACTAGACCGATTGCTGCACCTGTTAAAAGTGCTAAAGGAAAATTCTCAATTGGCCCTTTGATTCCTGATGCTAGTAGAACTGCTGGAATACCAATTCCAACACCTGTCATTAGAGAACCACCGATATCAAGTAGACCAACTAGGGGGCCTTCTAATACCCTAGCGATAAGGAATCCAGCTGCAAAACCTGCTGCCGCAGCGTAGTCTCCACCAGATAAACCTTCATCTAGCATTTGTACAACGAAGATTTCGTTAAACGCTCCTGTTCCATGTGTTACATACATATGTGTACCAGCAAAAATAGCGGCACATGCTACACCTACAAGGATTGGGAATGTTAAAGGTAACATAAGCCATTCTCTTAATTTAGCCATGAAGCTATTTTCAGTTTTAGTTGTTTTAACATTTAAACTAGTTTCCACTTTCTATACCCCCTTTTTTAGAATAATGCCGCTATTTTGTCAAAGAAGTCCCTGAAGTAAGCGATTATGATAAATAGAACTACTACAATTGCTATCATAGTTTTAGTTGCTTTTGAATAACCTTTGTCTTCGATTGATTGACCAATTAGAATACCAAGTACAACACCTGGAACTGCATTGCCCATGATCATATGAGCCAAACCACCTAGTATTGTACCCCAGGTACCAGTTCTTTTACCTGCATCCAGTGCAGCCAACCAGAAGATGATGGGCATTACTGGGTTAATCATTAGGTTTGCCGCAGGGCCCAGGATGGACTGAGCAATAAAAGACATTTTCTCTGGTACGATTGAAGCCACTGTGTTTAAGAATGTAACTAAGATAATACCAACACCTGCTCCAGCAAATAACATTTTAGCAGGATCATGAAGAGTTTCTTCAACCTTTTTGTTTTTAAATAGAAGTGTACCTGCAGCCCAGTTGGGAACTATCCTATGGAGAACATCTTGTGTTAGAGCTCCTGTGGCAACTACTGCAGCGGCAGAGTTGAAAAGAAAACCAAGGCCGAATGAAAAGTGCGTAACGGGGTCACCTTTACAAGCGTTAAGCTCGCCTAGAGTCCTAAATGCACCCATTGACTGTGCTTTAGGGGTGTGGAACATTCTTGCTGCACCTGCAGCTATGGCTGCTCCACCTAAAGCTCCGATAATAATTGATTTGATTATTACTTCTAGCAATGTTATTCCTCCTTTATGTTTCGATGTATTTTATAAGTACAACCAATTTTACCTTGGCTGTATACTTAACCTTTTCCCTGGGCATGAAAGCCCATAAGAATTTTTCAGTGTAACTTTCTTCTTTTTCTTCTAGAATATATACTTCTAGGGGTTCCATTTGCAGTATAACCCCTGGAACTTGCTTATAACTCTCTTTCCTAAGGGTTGCGAATATGTTACCAAAGAATTCTTCCTTTGACCTTGCAGTTTGCTCAAAGACAAATTCCTTTTGGGTAGTTATCATTAGTTGTTGTTCCATAGTATCTACCCCTTTTTATTTACTTTTATATATTCTTCGACAATCCTACGCCCTAGTTCTTCACTATCTAAGAATCCAAAGCCTAAAACCTTATTACCTTCTTTCACTGCTGTGACCCCTGCATCCACTGATCTTAGGTGATGCTTGACTTTATATCCATACTTATTTGCTGCCATAAGGGCACCGGCTCCACCACTTCCACAAAAGCTTAATCCAATATCGGCGTTTTCTTCATGCATTACATCACCAAGCTTCATATCTGCAGCCATACCTTCTATTAATATCGCTCTACCCCCTGCTGCCTCTACTCCCTTTGCAACCTTCTGCCCTTTTCCTAATCGATCACCAATTACAACTAGTATCTGATTCTCCATGTCTTGTAGCCTCCTTTCTTATTTTGATTTGGCAGCTTGTATATGAATAGCCACCAGTAAAACCTCTGATAAATCAACTTGCTTTTCATTTCTTTCATATATAGGGTTAACGATGCTCTTAGCTATTTCTATTGACTCTTCCTCAAGTTGTGAGGAGATATCGGTTATTTCCATGATACTTTCATCATTTTTTATTCTTCTTATAAAACTAACCATATGGGAGTAGAAGCCTATTTTTGATTGTTCATCTAAAACTACTCCTAAACTTACGAGATTATCTTGAATCCTCTCAAACTCTTCTGTTAGATCATTTAATTCCTCAGTTTCTATTTCCAAACTCTTTTGTAGATTTTGCAATATTTCCATTAGAAGCCCCCCTATTACATACATCAATAATTACCGAATCTTTGACAACATGTGTTATTTTTATTGTGGTATTTCCTTTTAAAGTATTACCTTCTGAATCCATCAAACACACATCTTCATGATTAACTTCAAAAATAGTCAATTCACCTTTATAGCCCTCTTTTAAATGCCCTAAATCCCTAAGGCCAAATGTTTGTGCTGGGATGGCAGTTACTTTTTTGATACAATCACCAAGGCTTAGACCAAGAGCCATGAATTTTTCAAGGGTTTTAACCAAGCTATATACTGGGCCGTTATAGTTTTGTAGGTAAATATCAGTGCTTATAATATCTGGTATGAAGCCTTGCTTAAGTGCCTTTTCAGCTGTTTTAAAGCTAAAACTTGATGTTCCATGCCCTACGTCAAATAGCACTCCCCTCTTTATTGCTTCCTGGGTTTCTTTTTTCAGCAAACCTTTTTCATCTAAGAGTCCATTTGACTTTCCGTGGAAGCAGTGTGTTATCACATCACCTTGCCCCAGTATCGATAAAACTTCTTCGATGGTTGGTGGCGCGTTCCCTATATGGACAACTAAGGGGAGGCCCACCTCAACTGCTACCTGCTTAGCTATTTTGATAGGTTCGATTCCTAGGTCGCCTACTGTAGATGCACTGGCTCTGGCTTTTATCCCAACGATTTCACCTTTATATTTTGTAACTGTTTCTTTTAGGGCTTCTATATCTATATTTTCATAATTGGCTAATTCATAGCGTTCCTGTTCAAGACCTGGGCTGGCTAAGTTTAATAGTGACAAAACCCTTGTTTTACTCTTAGAAATTATCTCTTTATAAAATCTTTCAAAGTTTTTAGCCCCTGCACTTCCAGCATCAAAAACTGTGGTACATCCTGTTTGTAGTCCGATAATATCTGGATCTATACCCAGTGACGTATTTCCTGTATACACGTGAGTGTGTATATCAATAAACCCCGGTGCTACGATGTGTCCATTTAAGTGGACTATTTCAAACCCTTCTGCAGGTACTATATCATCAGATATTTGTGTAATAATTCCATTATCCACTAAGACATCTTTTATCTCTAAATTATAGCCACTAACAATATCTAAAATTTTACCACCCTTAAGTAGTAGCTTTTTGTTCATCTCCTTGCCCCCTTTATTTAAAAGATATATCTCATCAGAGCTATAACTTCTGAGTCAGGTATATCTATATTAAGTCTTTGTCCTATTTTGTCAAAAATCTCTCTGGTTTTTTTATAATTCTCTTGGTTCTTATTTATAAAGTCTTCTCCATTTATTTCAGTATTAAAATCTTTTTCCATCCAGCGTGGTATTGCTAAAGTAGTGTGGATTGTAATCCCCCAAACATTCATGTTACTGATATCGCTGTTTATTTGTTGGGTATAGTTAGCAATCTCTGATAAAATAAATGCAGTTTCTTCAGCAAAGTTTTTAAGTGTTTTAATATCAAATAGGATTTGATTATCTTTGTGTTGGTGGATAACAGGTGATTTTCGGGAAATGTCCTTTGATTTTTGTGTATTTGATTTTTGTGTAACAGTGTCCGAATCCTTATATATATTGTTTCTTATAACATTTAGTTCATTGTTTGTGATAAATGGATTTACCTTAAATACTGGCTTATTGGATACGTGTACATCAATGGTGCTTATGATAAAATCTACTTCATCTATGAGATGATTTTTGTCTTCTAACTCAAATATTGATATCACATCTAATATTTCTAATTCTGGTAAGTTGTTTTTTACCTTAGTAGCCAATATCTGAGCTGAACCCTTTCCAGTACTACAGACTATCAAGGTTTTTTTATGTCCTCTACCTTTGCTTCTTTCCTTGTATACAGCCAGGTATAGGGCTATATAGCCAATTTCGTGTTCGCTTAATACAATATTTGTTCGTTTTGTGTAAACGACTGCCATTTTTTCCGCTAAATGATATAGATTGTGGTATCCTTCCTTTATCTGATCTAAAAACGGATTTTCAGTATCGATATCCAGTTTGTATTTTTTCATGCTTAGTTTCAAATGTGAAACTAAGTCTGCCTTTAGGCTCTGTAAGCTATCAGAAGATAGTATAAGTTCTTTTTCCACAGTCTGCAGCATTTCGGTAACAGCAATTTCAATAATTGTTATATTATTTTCTGTAACTTCTTCATTTTCTTTGTTTTCAAGTTTTAAGTTTGCAGATAGCAGATGAATTGTTATGTTTGCGATTTCAGCCTCTGGTATTTCTATATTGTATGTGTTGGATAAGTAGCTACCGATTTCTTTAGCGATTAAGTATTCTGTGTTTTCCTTAACAAATTCAATTCTTTCCCTTGGAATTTCTATTTTAAGCCCATTTAGTAGTCTATAAAGAGCTATGAGTATATGGACAACTAATGCGACATATGAACTGTCGGGTATCCAAAAACTGTATACTTTTTTGCTTGATTTAATTGCCTTTTTAATCTCTGCTATGTTAACAGACATGGATACTTCTTTTAAGTGGTCATTTGAGAATATAAGCTCTTCTTCGAAGTTACTTAAAAGTTTGAGTAAGTTCTGGGTATCTTCAAAATAAAGAAATAATTTCCCCATCAACTTCCTTATGTCTTCTTCTGATCCTTCGACTTTGTAACCAACTCCCTGTCTACTGACTAATTTCAGCCCATTGGTGACCACTAGTTTTTTTACTTCTTTAAGATCTTTTATAATGGTAGCTCTACTTACACCGAGTTTTTCACTTATGCCATCTGATGTAAAAACTTCATCACATTTTAGTAATTCAAGGAGGATGTAAAAAACTCGCTCTTCTTGGGTTAAAACTATTGTGTAGGGGTTATTTGTACTTATATATTTTCTAATCTCAGTTGCATTTGCCTGCTCTAAATCAATCCAGATTCCAATTTTAGGTTTCCTTAACAGCTTCACACCCTTTGTTTTTAACCAAAACTCCACGGCATCCAGATCATATCTTATTGTTCTAGTACTTACACCAAGCCTTGTACTGAGCTCCTTTGCGGTAATAGGAGTTTTCTCTTCTAAAAACGTTTGCACCATTGCAGATTGCCTATTTGTTAATTGCATCATTTTCACTCCTACTCAAAAGATCAATTCGTAATCTATTAATTATAGTATATTAAGCTAGCCAACATAATTCAATGTTACATCTTTTCCCTACTAATGTTGTAAATCTTGACTATCTGGACAAGATTAAGCTATTTTTAAGTATGTAAAACACCCCGACGCTTATTGTAGGGGTGTAAGTATTTTAAGAAAATATTATTTATACTATTACTTTAAAGCCCAAGGGGGCTTTGCTTGTTTGTGTTCCAGTGTACCTATCTTTTTAGCTGGGAAGCCTTCTATGATGCTGTTGTCTGGAAACTCACTTCTTTGCTTTACTAGGCTGCCTGCTTTTATTAAGCAGTTTTTACCTATATTACTGTAGTCACTGACGTTTACTCCCGATTCTACTATGGTTCCTTGTCCTACTATTGTACCATGGATAATTGAACTGGGTCCGATTATTACATTGTCTTCTATTATAAGCTCATTGTCGGGTAGTAGGTGTAGTACACAGTTTTCTAGGATTTGCACGTTGTTTCCTATTCTTACAGGGCCATGGGTATCTCCTATGATTTTTACCCCTGGGCCGATTATACAGTTTTCCCCTATTATAACATCGCCGTTAATTTCTGTTGATTCATAGATCTTTGTGCTGTCACTTATCTTAGGGAACTTACCATTAACCTCATACAGGTTACCCATTTTCTCACCTTCCTCTTTTGCACTATTAAAAATTCCTTCCTCAAAAGGCACTATGGTGATATTGTTGCCCCTTAAGCTTTTAATTCTTTCTTTATCCTCATCTGTTAATTTACGTATTATCCGTGCGGGTCTCCCCACTACCACTGATTCATCGGGTATTTCCATACCTGGAGGGAT
>CAYYRM010000145.1:0-6627 GCA_964474005.1 uncultured Eubacteriales bacterium | reverse complement strand
TACTTAGAAAACTCTATAATAGTATCTATTGACTCTTTTTTTGCTGAGTCAATAAAGCCACATGTATTTATAATTATTACGTCTGCAATTTCTGCTTCATTAACGATTAAGTAGCCATTTTCTTGCAATGTCCCTAACATAACCTCGGAATCAACTAAATTTTTTGGACATCCTAAACTGACTGTTGCTATTTTTACCATATTTTCTTTCCTCCTCTTATGCCTATTTAAGTATAATATAAAGATATATATTAGTCAAAAGAAAACATATTTTGTATAGTAACTCATAAAAAATAGCCCCTCCATTGAAAGGGGCCATGTTTCTTACTAAAAAATTATTCTTCACTATCTTGAAGTTGAATGGTTGCCTCAGCTCTACTGGTTATATTGGCAAATTCCACTTCTTCACCATTTATTGATAAATTGAGGTTTGCCGGTAATCCCGCAACAATAAAAACTTCTTTATCAGCATTTATTATTAACTCTTCATCCCTTAGGATACCATTTTTAAATGACTTTCCATCAACTTTAATATCAACCCAACACTGACCAGTAAAAGTAAGAATGATTTCTAGGGATTCTTGGTTGGAAACAGTGTATAAATATTTATTATTATCGATTTCCACATCAATTGCCATGATAGGCTGTTTATCCACAGGTTCTTGGTTTGGTTCTTCTTCATCATCACTAGGGTCTATGATGATAGGATTCCCATCGGGTACGTTAATGGTGTTTTTGGGTCTTGTAAAATAACTTACAGTTAAGAAAATTGTCAAAGCTATTATGATAGAAAAAACAATAAAGAATATAATCCCATTAACATCCACTGAAACAGAAGACCTTTTCATAGGAGCTCTTTTTGCCCTTGGTGGAACCGCAGTATCAACGGTTGCAGCAGATGCATCTTCTATTTCTAGTCCCACAGCCTTTGAGTATAGTTTTATAAAGCCTTTAACATAAGGTGTAGGTGGAAGTTTTGATAAATCTCCCTCTTCAATGGAGACAACTTGGTCTTTTCTCAGTTTAGTTTTCTCAGCTATTTCCTCAATGGTCATATTTTTTGATATCCTAGCATCTTTCAGCTGTTTACCAATTTGTATAAAATCTATTGTACTCACCTCCCCTTAGAATATTAACTAATATCAAATGAAGAAAAATTTTGACACACCAGTTCATAATTGATTTCTTCATCTAAACTTCTTCTTAATTCAATGGTATAATCTATAATTTCTTGGGAGAAATCACCTTCACGCAAAAGGATATCAGGGTGCTCTATGACCTTTGGTATTGGTAATTTCATAACCTCCTTGATTAATTCTTTATGCTTTGCAGTGGCTCTAAAGGTAGAAACAATCCCATCAATAACTAAAACACAGTCGTTAGTCATCTCTTCTTCAGTCAAATGATTTCTCATTACCTGCCTCATGAGTGTAGATGAAACCATAATCCACCTCTTATTGGCATGGACACAGGCAGCTATGATGGACTCAGTTTTACCCACCCTAGGCATACCTCGCACCCCCACAATTGGACAGGTTTTTTGAAGTAAACCACCTAAAAAATCAACAAGCATCCCCAAATCATCCCTCACAAAAGAAAAGGTATTTGGATTATTTTCAGACCTGTGTATCATTTTACCATGTTGCAAATTTATTTTGTCAATAAGGGTTGGTCTTCTTAAAGCAGTCACCTCAATTGTTGTTGAGTCAGCCAATGCCCGTTTTAGAGTGATTATTTTTGAATGATTATCCGCCAAAATAATTAACCCTCTTCTTTGTGGAGCTAAACCATTTATCATTCTTATGTTTATCCCTAATAAACCTAAAAATGTAGCCACATCTCCTAAAACCCCAGGTTTATTTTGATGAATAATGTATTCTAAATACCACTCCATACTAACACCCCCAAATAAATTAATATTATACCCTATAAATCATATTATATTATAGCAAATAAAAATAGGAAAACCAACTAAATAATTTTGGAATAAAAAAGTGGCCCCAAAGGACCACTAAAAGATTTAAAATGTATTTAAGTATTGCTCTATCTCCCATTTGTGTACTTGACTACGGTAAGAATCCCATTCAATCTTTTTGGCTTCAATATAATTAAAATATACGTGTTTACCCAATACTTCTTCCATCAGAACACTGGCCTCAAGTTCTGCAATGGCTTCTTCCAACGAACCTGGTAAACTGTGGATACCCCTTTCTAATCTTTCACTTAAAGACATATTGTATATGTTTTGATTTACTGGTGTGGGAGGTGATATTTTATTTTTAATGCCGTCTAGACCAGCTTTTAAACATACGGCCAAAGCTAAATAAGGATTACATGATGGATCTGGGCTACGTAGCTCTACCCTAGTGCCTAATCCTCTCCTAGCTGGCACCCTCAAAAGTGGACTGCGGTTTTTCTCAGACCAAGCGATATATACAGGGGCTTCATATCCTGGCACCAATCTTTTATATGAGTTTACAGTTGGATTTGTAATGGCAGTAAAGCTCCTGGCATTCTTGATTATACCACCAATGAAATATAATGCGTCTTCACTTAATTGGTGTGGTTTTGATGGATCAAAAAAAGCATTTTCTCCATTTTTGAAAAGTGATTGATGCATATGCATGCCAGAACCATTAATTCCGAAAATGGGTTTAGGCATAAAAGAAGCATGTAAATTATGTTTTTGCGCTATGGTTCTTACCACAAATCTGAAGGTGGCTATGTTATCAGCTGTGTTTAAACCTTCAGCATATTTAAAATCTATTTCGTGTTGACCTGGTGCAACTTCATGATGGGAAGCCTCTATTTCGTAACCCATATCCTGTAAAGTCAAAACAATATCTTTGCGAGCCTCCTCACCTTTGTCCACAGGTGAAAGATCAAAGTAACCAGCACTGTCATGGGTTTCGGTGGTTGCTAAGCCTTTTTCATCTTTACTGAATAAAAAGAATTCAGGTTCTGGTCCCACATAGTATGTATATCCCATGGATTTAGCTTCTTCTATTACTCTTTTAAGAACATTTCTGGGACATCCTAAAAATGGATCACCTTCAGGGGTATACACATCACAAATTAAACGTGCAGTCTTATCCCTTTGAGCCCCTATCCAAGGAAATACAGTGAAGGTGTCTGGGTCTGGCCTTAACAACATATCAGATTCTTCTATGCGAACAAAACCTTCAATTGAAGAACCATCGAACATCAACTCACCATCCAACGCTTTTTCCAATTGTGCCACTGGAATATCAACATTCTTAATAATACCCAAAATATCAGTAAACTGTAACCTTATAAACCTAATATCCCATTCCTTTGCCAAACGCAATACATCTTCTTTACTATACTTTGACATTACTTTTCCTCCTTAGACAAACCATGTAAGTTTTGATTTTTAGGTGCGTGAGCTTTTTTATATGGATAAACCGAAGTAACTAATCTTGTTTTTTCTCTTATTGATTGCTCCCTTTGTTCTCTCTCGGTAAAAGAAACCCTAATTTCATCAAAGGTTCTGCCCACGGATAAATAGTCTTTAATTTTTATCAAAAGCTTAATATCATTAAAGCTAAATAACCTCCTTCCTCCTTTGGTTCTGCTGGGGGTAATAAGTCCCTTCTCCTCGTAGTATCTTATTTGGCGTTCAGATAAATCAGTTATCTGCGAGGCTTGCCCCATGGATATAATGGGCAAATCTTCCTTTGTCATTTTCACACACCCCTTTCATGTCAGGTTTTCTTACATGGCTTTTACATTTTTAGGATTATACCACACACTTTAAAGCAGTGCAATGCTAAAATATAAAAATATCCAAAAAAAAACGCCCATGGCGTTTTTTTATCTTTCTCCCTTATCATAAGCTTTACCTATAGCCTTTGGAGCCGCAGACCTTCCCACAAATGTGGCCAAAACAATTATTGTTACTACATAAGGGAATGCATTTAATAAATCCGTGGGGACCCCTGGGATTCTAACATTCATTGACACTGCATTGGTAAATGCGAAAAGTAAACATGCAAAAAATGCACCAATGGGATTCCATTTTCCAAAAATCATTGCAGCCAATGCGATAAATCCACGACCTGCAGACATTTCCCTTTGGAAAATACCCAACTCACCTATGGATAAATGGGCACCTGCCAATCCAGCAAAAGCACCACTTATCATTACACATATAAAACGTATTCTATTTACATTGATACCCATGGTATCAGCAGCTTGGGGATGCTCTCCCAAAGATCTTATCCTAAGACCCCATGGTGTTCTATAGAGTATTACCCATACCACTGGAACCATAATAAGGGCAATATAAACCAGTGCTCCAAAGTTAAATGGTCCAATAACCCAATTTGGTAACCTACCAATCCTTGGACTTGTGCCTTGAACGCCAAAAAGTACAGTTAACAAAAATACAGTGACACCACTGGCAAAAATATTTATAGCTGTACCACTAACCACTTGGTTTGCCTTTAAATATACAGATACAAAACCATGAATGGTAGCTATTAATATCCCCACTAAGATTGCAAACAAAACACCAATCCAAGGGTTGCCAGTTAGTTTCATTCCATAGATGGCTGCAAAAGCACCTGACAGCATTATCCCCTCCAGAGCAATGTTTATAACCCCAGCCCTTTCGGAAAAGATCCCACCTAAAGCGGCTAATATAAGTGGTGTTGCTAGTCTTATGGTGGCAAATAGTATGCTCAATGTAAAAATTTGTGCAAAAATATTCATTACTTAGCCGCCTCCTTTGCTTTCTTTTTAGCTAGGTAAGCACGGGTTACTTGCATTATGGCAATGGAGAAAATCACCAGTGCTTGTATTATGGTAACTATATCCCTTGGTACCCCAACCCGTCCCATTACGAATCCGCCTTGGGCTAAAGCACCAAATAATATACCAGCCAAAACAACTCCAATGGGATTATTGTTACCCACCAAGGCCACCGCTATCCCTGTAAATCCATGACCTGCATTCATACCTGTAATAAAGTATCTTTGAGTTCCTAAAACTTCACCAGCACCTGCTAAACCAGCTAAGGCCCCGCTTATGAACATTGCCAAAATAATATTTTTAGCAACATTTATACCGCCATATTCCGCTGCATGGGAATTAAGACCCACAGCCCTTATTTCATAGCCAGATTTAGTCTTCCACATAAAGTACCATAAGAATACAGCAGCTAATATTGCTAAGATGAATCCAGCATGTAACCTAACCCCAGGTTGACCGATCAGCTCACCTAATCTTCTTAACTGGGCAGTTTCTAGGATGTTTGGAGTCCCTTGCCTTGCACCTGTACCCTTTAAACGATTTATTCCGTATTGGATAGTTAAAAATAGTGCTATATAATTTAGCATTATTGTGTTAATTACTTCATTTGCTCCCAGTTTAGCTTTTAAAACCCCTGCAATGCTAGCCCAAAGACCTCCAGCAATCATGGCAACCATAATTGTCAATGGAAGATGAATAATCATGGGTAAGCCAGTTACAGCAAAACCAAACCATGCGGCTGCGAAAGCTCCAATTAAATATTGACCCTCTGCACCGATGTTAAACAATCCACATCGAAAACCAAAGGCCACTGCTAATCCTGTTAAAATCAAAGGTGTAGCCCTAAATAGTGTATGATAAATGTTAGTTAAAGAGCCAAAAGCACCATCAAATAGTGTCAAATAAGCATTTATGGGATTTGCTTCAGTAAACAATATAAAGAATGCCCCAATTATAAAGGCAGCTAGTATGGCTAACCCAGCATATAACATCTCTAACAAACTGGGTGCTATATATTTGCTATAGCCTGGCTTTATATATTTAAAGTAAATGTTATTCTTCATTTCTACTCGCCCCCTTTTGTAGGGATGAACCAGTCATCATTGCACCCAATTCATACTCATCAACATCGTTGGCATTTACAATACCAACTATTTCTCCTTCATAAATAACTGCAATTCTATCACTTAATGACATAACCTCTTGTAATTCTGCAGATACCAATAAAACAGCCTTACCACTATCCCTTTGTTCTATTATTCTTCTATGAATAAATTCAATTGCCCCAATATCTACACCTCGAGTTGGCTGAGAGGCTATGAGTAGATCGGGAGATTGAGAAATTTCCCTAGCTATGATCACCTTTTGTTGATTACCCCCTGAAAGGGATCTCATTTTTACATTGGCTCCTGGAGTTCTAATATCAAACTCTGGAATTAGTTTTTTTGCATTTTCTTTTATGGCTTGATAATCCATATAAAAGGGCATGGAATAAGGCCTTTTGTGATGGAAACCTAATATAAGATTTTCAGAGATATCATAATCTAAAATAGAACCACGCTTATGTCTATCTTCAGGTATATGACCCACTTTTTCTTCTTTAATTTTTCTTGGTGTTTTGTTTGTCATATCCTTAGAATTTAGGATTATGTTTCCGCCAGTGGCTCTCCTTAGACCTGTTAAAACTTCTATTAGCTCCGTTTGGCCGTTACCTTCTACCCCAGCAAACCCTAATATTTCTCCTTTTCTAACTTCAAATGACACATCCTTTAAAACTTTTAGACCACGGTTGTCATTTGCCGTCAGCCCCTTAACTTCCAAAACCACAGATTCAGGTTTAGCCTCGGTTTTTTCT
>CAYYRM010000144.1:0-6662 GCA_964474005.1 uncultured Eubacteriales bacterium | reverse complement strand
ACGACGACCGCCACCACGAACGCCTTGAAGATGTCGCGGGCCTCGCGGCCCAGCGGCGCGTTGATGCTGGAAAACGCGTCCATGGCGGTGGTGTGTGTCTTGACACACCGTACGCCGGAAATTAGCTTGTGATCAAAACTGACATACACGCCCCCCACGCCTTGCGAAGCGGCGGCCATGGCGTGGCGCAGGTTGCTGAGCGCATCCGTCAGGGGATGCAAAAGCGGCAGCTGGGAGCCTGTGAGCACCACGGGCTTTGGCACGCCCGCCAGCATGAAACTGAGCGCCGAAGCCGTATAGGCCATGGTATCCGTGCCATGGGTGATGACTACACCGTCAGCGTCCCGCAAGGCTTCATCCACCGCGCGGGCAAGCCTGCGCCACTCCTCCGGCTGCACATTGCTGGAATCCATACGCCACATATTCTTCGGTCTGCATAAGGTTATATTCTAAAATATCCTTTGGAACTTGTCCATTTATGCTTACCAGTATGTCCCCTTGTTCAATGCCTATTTCATCGGCTATGGAGTTATTTTCTACTGCTTTGATTAAATGTCTTTTCATAATTAACACCTCATATTAATACTGCACCTATAATTATTATATAAAACTATAATTTCGTCAAGGATTGTATTTTACCTTCAATGATAGTCTTAACAGTTTCTACTTTATTATAGATGTCCTCTGCTGATAGTAAAATCCCTAAGGCAGTAAACCTTATCCCGATTTTCTTTTGTTTTAAAGCTTTAGAAATAAAGCCTCCCAGCTTTACCCTCCAGTTGATTTTGTCAAGAGCATCCACAAAAAGATATTGGTTATCTTTTACTCCGTGTATCTGAAGAAAGCTCTTTAATAATTTTACTATCATTTCTTTATTTTTTCCATAACCTACATAATAAATCTGATTGCCCTTTTCGTCAATACCCATAAGTGTGGGTATACCTTTATAGTCTGAGGTATTTAAATCAAAATTATTGAAATTTATAATTTCGTTGTAGTCCAGAGGATATTTAATTTTTCCTAGATGTAGAGCTGCAGCTATAACCGATGAATGTGCACCGCCATAGCAAAAGTAAAAAATTTTCATTTACTCTTCCCCTTTACTTCCAACAAAGTTTTTTCAGTAATTTTTACAAGATTAAAAAAAGCCCTTTGGGTACCATAAATAACCAAAGGGCGTCCTATTGAAATTAAACCCAAAGCCCTAGATAGAAATCCCCCTATTCTCATGAACCAGTTCACCGAGGAAATGGTGTCCACCATAATATACCCTTCGGGATTTATGCCCATTATGGAAGATACATTTTTTAGACATTCTTTACCAAATTCCCTATTGGACTCTAAGCCAACGGAATAAATTTCGTTATTGTCTTTATCTTTACCCAAATATTGAAGTATTCCATGATCCTCTTTTCTTTGGGAATCAAAATAGGAGAGAGACATAAGTTGTTGCCTGGTTGGAACTTTATTTTTATCAAGCAGTCCACAATGGATGTAGCCAACAACAACAGAGGAGTGGGACCCACCATAGCAATTATAGATTATTTTCACATATGCTCCCCCCTAAAATTTAATGTTTTGCCAGTACCATGACACCATTTTCTAAGTCATGGGTTACTGCCACTGTTATCCTTGATAAGTATTTACAGATTCTTTGTTGTTCTTCTTTGTCCTTTGCCAAAAAAATTGGTGCAAAACCACCATCGATTACTTTATCTTTATCCTCAGGTGTCACCACTATGGCAATGATAACCTTTAATAATTGTGTATCCATTTAATCACCTTCATCCATTTTTACGAACCATACCTGCAGCTGACGGTTTTGATAGAGCACTTTCCAGTACAGGTGTCCTTTCCACTGCATCAATCAAATCTTCTATATCACCATGGGTAGGTACTATAATCAATGCTATACTACCATCCTCTAAGTTTCTTCTTGCCATGGGGCTAAACTCCGCAGAATCTGTTTCTTTATAGATTCCCATGAGTGTTGAAGCGATATGAGCTATTGCTTGCCTTTGACCCACATTGGCCAATGTTGGTACTGCATCTTTATCTTTTGGTTTTATAACAACGCCTAGAGCATGTTTTTCTATTATCTCTTTGGATTCTTCAAATCCTAGATTCATAATATGAATATCATCAACGAATAGATTGGCCTTGTCAAACCTTACTTTACCTTCGTCTACATCTGCAATATCCATAATCCTTTTACCTTCCATGAACTTAAAGGCGATGAAGAGCATAATTACAGCAAAGGCTAAACCTCCTAAGTAAGCCCACCATAGTCCAAATCTTTCGTTTAATAGCCACGTAACTGTACTAGTAAATATAGTTACCAAAATTACAAGATAATTTCTGGCCTCAAAGGCCTTTGCAATGCCTTCTATAAATTCGTCACCCCGTGGTACCAACTCAGCTGGTTCTAGCTTTGATAAAGTCTCCCTTTCGATGTTCCGAATTTCTCTAAATTGCTGTGCTGCTAAAGCTAAAAAGGTCACCGCAGCAAAATCCTTTTCTATCAGTGCAGGAATAGCCACAGAGCCTAAGGCTGCAGCAATAAATCCTAAAGAAAGGTGTGCCAAAGCCCCATGGGGGTAAGTGGGGTATTGCCTATAGTCAAGTTTCAGCATAATACCCCTAGCAATGGTCCCTACAAAAACTGTAAAGGCTATTATTTGAATATGATTTTCCATCTAATCACCACTTTTATTTTTTCTTCTTTTTCTTACCTTTACCTTTGCCTTTTAGGGAATTGGTAAATTCTTTAGTTGTAAAGTTTTTAAGTCTTTCTCCTACACCACTTAGATTACCGCTATTTATTGCTAAGAAGGCCACTGCTCCAACGGCCGCTATACCCAATATCCAAAGTATCGTCCTACCTCCGCCCCTTGCAGTATCTTCCGCAGCGGGACTTTGGGCTTGATCCCCGTCTCCAGGGGGTGCAGCTTGATCAAGTTGGTCACCATAAACGTAGCTGGCTACAACCTCTGTAAAGGATTCTATTCCACTTATGGCCAAATCCTTTTCTTGTTGGTATGTGCCTACCTCAAGTAACATGGCACGAGGGGACATATCTTGGTTGTAGTTACCCCTTGCCATGAATATACCTTTGACTAAATCGGGATTTTGCTCATCTGCCACTTGTTTAAGTCCTTCTGCAAATCTTCTATTTTCAGCGATATTTTGATTTTGTTGACCTACCACAAACATGATTTGTGCCACGTCTTCACCATCAGCCTCACCTGCATAGGCTTCAGCTGGCACTGCATCCCTGTGGATATCAAAAAGGGCAGCAGGGTCTTCATTTAAGAGCTCATCTACGGTTCGACGGGATCTTTTATATGCTCCAGCGTCATGGGGATCGTGATTTTCCTCAGACCATACTACATTTATGCCCCTCTCTTCAAGGGAATTCTTAAAGGCCCTCCCAACATCGTAAATCCCACCATTGTTCTCGATGCTTTCTGTACCATCTGTGGGGACATAGGATTCGTCTGAGTGACTGTGATAAAGGGCAATGGGACCAGTGTTTTCAGTTTGAACCTGTCTTGTTCCAAAGTTTAACCTGTCCAATATACTTTGTATTACCCCTTTATTTTCTTTAGGTTCAGCACCTAGTACAACATCTTGTACAAAGTTAGCTTTTGCTGTTAGGGTGTCACGATCAACTTCATAAACTTCGTAAAGCTGATTTTTGTTATTGATAAATTGATCACCCACGTGCATAATTCTTGCAGTTTGCACTATGATGTTTTCATCTTCATCTATCATAGTGTAGTATTGACCTTCCCTTAACTCAGTTACATCTAAAAAGTCAAAGAAGTCTTCTATCATCTCATTTGTTGTACTTGTGGTTTCATAATTCATTGCTAATACAACAGTCATAGCAACAATTAACATAAAATAAAGTAGTTTATTGTATTTCACCATGATACCCCCTTACTTTTTCTTTTTATTTCTATCATTTTTTTTCCTTTTTTCATCAAGGGAGGTTATTTTATTATAATCTTCATCTTCATCATCCAAATCAAAATCCTCTTCAAGATTTTTTAACATGTTAGCAAATTCAACACCTTTAAGGTGCTTTTTCAAATCCTCGGGTCTATCATCAGAAGGTCCTCCTTGGATACGTTCACGGGTCTCTCCAACCAATTCAGCCAAGGCCACAGCTAGGATACCTGCGATAACCACTGCATCAAATACCCCTGCTCCGCCAATGGTTGTACCACCTATTCCTCCACCTATGGCAAGGGATATGGCATAAAATACGTCCGTAAGTATAACGCCCATTATACCTGCAATAAAGGCACTTCGTCTTGATCTACCTGCTAAATAACCCACCACACCTGCCACTATGGCGTACATGTATAAGGGGTCGATAAACATTTGTCCAGGCTCTTCTGGCATGAATCTTTCTACTCCGTAAACTGCTGCACCTGCCACTAAAGATGCTATCACAGCCCGTATTTTTTCTTTAGCGGTTCCAGCTTTTATAAATAAATAACCTACTAAGATTAGTGGAACCAATCCACCACCTATGTTAATAGCTAGATTTCCACCTAAAGGAATATCAGGCAAAAAGGCTCCAAAAAACATGGCACCTATAAATAGGAATGCTGCCTTATCAGTAAGTCTCATCCTGTCCAGTACCCTTTGTGCAAGGCCGAAAAAAATCAGTACTGCTACTATTGTCAATGTTATTGGACCTATAGGCATTTTTTTAATTTCCTCCTTCATTTTTACATTTTTGGGTCTATGTTTATATTTTCCCTGTTAAAACTTTGCTATGTATTAAAAGTAAAAATTAAGTCATAAACGCAAAGGTTTGAGATGATGATATTTGCTGATTGATATTTTTGTAGGTCACAGGTAACGAGGTTTCTTGTATTCTTATAAGATATTTATTGTTTGATATTTTTGTAGGTCACAGGTAACGAGCTTTCTAATATCTTACATGATTTTTATTGTTTGATGTTTTTGTAGGTCACAGGTAACGAGCATTCTTGTATTCTTATAAGATAATGTTTTTGTAGGTCACAGGTAACGAGCATTCTTAGGATGGTATCATTCAAAAAAAAAAGCCTCACAAAAGTGAGGCATCTAAAACTTATAAAGATCTTCTAAAATCCCGTTAACTGTGACCTACATAAAATTCAGTATATCACGCCCTTAATCCCGTTAACTGTGACCTACATAAGCTTCAGCATATCACGCCCTTAATCCCGTTACCTGTGACCTACATAAACTTCAGCACTTCAAGCCCTTAATCCCGTTACCTGTCACCTACATAAACTTCAGTATATCACGCCTTTATTTCCTTCCTTACTCCTTTTAAAGCTTCTGGGGTGTTTACTCCTTGTAGGGCTATTAGGATTTTTGTTTCGTGGATGAATTTTTCTATAATTTTTATGCATGTTTTTAGGTCGTTATGATGTACAAGCTTTAGAAAAAATCCTGCCATGGATACATAGCTTGCTCCAATGCTATATGCCTTAACGGTATCTAGGGGAGTTGTTATTCCCCCACCTGCAATTATTTTTATGTTGGGAATTTTTCCAACTTCTAAAATGCATTGGGCTGTGGGGATACCCCAGCTGTATATGGATTTATCCAATGGTAAGTACTTTTTTCTTTGCCCTTCAATTTCAGTGAAGTTTGTACCTCCATAACCACCGGTATCCATATATTTTACCCCTATATTAGCTAGTTTTTGTGCAGCTTCAAAACTTATGCCGCAGCCCACTTCCTTTATCACAACTGGTATATGTAGTTCACTAACTAGCCTTTGGATGTTTTCCAAAGTACCTTTAAAGGAGCGATCTCCCTCTTCCATCATTATTTCTTGGGCAGGGTTTAGGTGTAGCTGTAAGGCATCAGCCTCAATCATCTCTAGGGCTATTTTCGCCCTCTCTATACTTGATTTGGCGCTTATGTTAGCCATAAGTATGCCCTTGGGATTAACTTTCCTTAGGGCCTTAAATCCTGCCCTATAATGGGGTTCCTTAATGGCTATGGTTTGTGACCCAACTGCCATGGGGATATTGAAATGCTTGCTAATTTGAGCTAACTTGATATTGACACTTGTGGCTAAAGGTGGTCCTCCCGTTATTGCATTTATTATTATTGGTGAGTCAATGCTCTTATTAAAAAGGGTGGTTTTAAGGTTAACATCGTGAAAGCCATACTCTGTTAAGCAATTATGTATCAACTGTATTTTGGAAAAGCCTGTGGTATTAGATAACCCTTGCTGTGTTAAAGCAAGGGCTATGTGTTGCAATTTTCTTTTGTGACGCAAATTAGTTACCTTTTTTGAATAGGTCCCCAAAACGGTCACCTAATGTAACATTTAGTGAATCTGATTCTGCGTATTGACTAAAATCTTCCTTTGGCTTAGCTTCTTTAATGCTCAGGCTTATCCTTTTACCCTTTAAGTCGATATCAAGTATTTTAACAGTGACCTCTTGACCAACTGAAAGTACATCCGCAGGCTTATTTATATGGTCATCAGATATTTGACTGATGTGAACAAGGCCATCTACCTGTGGTGCTATTTCAACAAAGGCACCAAAGTCTGCAAGTCTAACAACTTTACCCTTTACTACTTCACCAACTTTTATAGAGGCTGCATTTGATTCAAATGGGCTTTTTTGAGTTTTTTT
>CAYYRM010000143.1:2392-6704 GCA_964474005.1 uncultured Eubacteriales bacterium | reverse complement strand
AATATCCCTTGGAACCTTCGTGCTAAAAAAGCCCATTGGGCATAAATAATAAAAGCCAGCTATAAAGCTGGCTTTTGTTCTTATTTTACTGTTTTACTAGCTTTATAAATAGGTGGAATTTGGCTACTGGGTAACAGAAAACCTATGTATCTTACCATAACATAAAGAACAATTAAAACACTCCAAAGCTCCATAAATTTAGTTACATATATCAAAAACCCTATACCTTTATCAATATTTATCAGATAATTGTTCAACCCTTTTATTGCGACAGCACTGATAACAAAAGGGAAGGTAAATGCTGAAAAGCTAGGGAAAAAGGGTAATTTAAGTAACTTTGGCATGTATGAAAATACTGATAAAAGCATGGTGAAAATTAGAAAAGCCAAAAATGCAATTATCCCCAAACTCTTTTCTTGAAAACTTTGCAAATAGCCAACCATACAGAGACTGGCAGGGGCTGCAAAAATAACCAAAGTCGGCAGCACTGGCTCTGGTATAGGCCTGTACTTAAAGACCCTATACATAACCATAGGTAAGAGAACAAGATAAGAGATTAATCCAAACCAAAAAATATATTGCCCTAAATTGGTAAACCCAAAGGCAGGGGCAGTGACACTACCCACAACTATTCCCACATAAACCACAAAGTAACTGGGGAAAACTTTTTTCATATCAAAGCTAAGTATGTACTTTTTGGTAAAGAATAGCATCAACATTATATGAATGATTATTCCCACAAACCATAAAATTTGAGCAGCTGTGGCAAAATAGACCTTTAAATAACCAGACAGTACAATTATACCCATAGAAAAAGTGGGCATTACACTGGCAACCACGGGATTTTCAAAGCCCTCAACAATAGACGTAGGATAAATAGCGATTTTTAACACCATTAGTATTAGTAAGATTGCTGATATTAAACCAAAAAAGTTTCTATAAATTTCTCCATAACTAACAACTAGGTTACCCATTGTAGCTAAAGCCAGCATAAGGCCTGCCATGGGCAAAGGAATTTTATATACTAATTGATTCATTGGCTTCACCTACCCATCAATATTTACAAGATTTAGTTCTCGTACGATTATACTAGCTGTCTTTTCAGCTATCTCTCCAGTGAAGGCAACACATTGTTCCTTATGTTCTCCAGAACTCATATCCATACCATGGGTTAGTACCTTACAACATAAAACCTTATGATTATTTTTAAAGCTTTCCTGCAGTTCATTTGCAAGCTCTAAAGTTTTTACTACCTTTGGATCACCTGGCTTAGTTCTACCAAGAAAATACCCTAGGGTCATAACACCACCAGAAACAGCTCCGCAGACACATTTGGATTTTCCAATACCCACTGGGAAACCAGAGGCCATGGCCACCATTTCATCAGGCATATCTAGCTCAAAGTTTTCTTTAATGGAAAAAACGATGGCTTCGGAACAGAAAAATTGTCCCTGTCTGTAAAGCTCCTCGGCCTCTTGCCTAATTTTTTTAATGCTGACTTTATCTTTCATAAAACCCCTCCCAATTAAGTGAAATATTTAACTTGCAAGATAATCATAACATCTACTTATATAAAATACAACAATTACTTATACAAAGTATTATTTTACTGGTGCCAATATTACCATTTTAAAAAATAAAGGAAAGTAACTAAGTTTCGTCGAATTAATACATTAAATAAACTTAATTGGGATGGAGTAAATTATGTTAGTAATCAAAGTTAATGAAAAGCATAATTTAGACAAGTTGTTTAGTTACTGGAATAGGTTAGGAGAGATGGGAGCCCCCCATTTTCTTAAAGTTACTCAAAAAAGGTGGGAGAAGGCATTATTCCATGATACGTATCGGGGAAGATCAATATTCTCAGAATGCGAAATCTATTATGTTATGATTCAAAATCAGGTTGAAGGATTCATTCAACATGGAATGCCCACATTTCACTATGAAGCTGATGGAATAATTGATGATCCCCAAATAGGTGTGATCCGGAATTTATACTTTAATAAATCCAACCCACAGGTTGGCAGTAAACTGCTAAGCTTAGCCGAGGATTACTTCACCTCAAAGGGATTGAAAGAAATTTATGGCTTTTATCATTCCATGGGTATGTGTTGTAATGCAAAACACGGCAAACTACACCAAGGATTTAAACATGTTGAAGATTTGCTATTGGAAAATAAGTTTAACATAGAACATGAAAACATTTATTATTTAGCCCACTTAGATAAGGTTCAACGAAATGGCTTTAACAATGTTCAACTGGAGATAGGCGAGAAGAACCAGTTTCACATGCAAAGCATCACAGCATTTTATAATGAAACCCAAGTTGGGGGTGCAGAGGTAGCCTATTTAGAAGAACCCACAGGGGAAGCTACCTTGGACGTAATATATTTACGTTGGTTATGGGTTAAGGAAGAGTATAGAGGACAAGGCATAGGTAATTACTTTTTAGAGAAAATACAAAATCATTTTAGAAGTCAAGGATATAAGTGGATGCATCTAGATACAGCCATAACTAACATAGGTGCACAAAGGTTATATGAAAAAAATGGTTTTATTAATGCCGGGGTAACTAGAAGCTATGTTAGGAAAAACAGTAACAGCTAATTCAAAAATGTATGGATATACAAAACTGAACACCTCTAAAAACATATTATAATGTAAAGGAGGTGTTTTATTTGTCATATCGTCAATCATTTGTAGTTGAATGCTGTATGATCCTTTTTAGAACAGCAAATGTTCCAATACTACCTGATGCTGAAGCTAGGGGTGTGGCTTTAATAAATCAAGGGCCAGCAGGTGGGGGGAATGTTTTAATCTCCGCAATAGGATTACCAGAACCCCAAGTATTAGGAGGGAGAACCTATGTTGCTTGGATAAGAAACTCACCACTGGGTCCGGTGATACCCGTTCAACTACTGCAAACAGGACCAGTAATAACAGAGCCAGGTGTATGGGTAGGAGCATTTATTTTCGGAGCTGGAGAAAGGGTAGCTCCCTTTGGTGATATAGTGGTAACCGCAGAGCTTCAACCACCATTTATACAACCCAACTTAAATAGAATCGCCCTAATTGGCACATTCGCTCAATGCCGTCCACACCAAAAATTACCCATGCCAAAGGGTTAAAAATTCGGGGTCAGGCTTTAATAATTTAGTAATTAAATTATTAAAGCCTGACCCCTTAAAAACCTTAACCCTTTGGAGGAATTATATCGATGGGTCTTGCACATCTAGATAAATCATTTTGCAGAATTGGTGGCCCTGAACCACCAGTTTGTGTGTTCGTTGGTCTCACTGAAACTAAAGCACCGGCATAGAAAATTGGCCTTGGCACAGTTAAAGTCCCTGACCACATACCTGGCTCTTGTTCCGTTAATAAGAAGCCAAAAGCACCAAGCCCTTCGAAAAATATAAATCCTTCATAAGCATCAAATTCCCCAAAAACTGTGGGGGGAACTAGATTTCTTGCAAATATAGTGGCTTGTTGTTGTCCATTTGGTAATTGCTCCACTAAAACCTCCGCCCTCTGGGTAGGTGGGGTACTTGGTAGGGGGAAAAGTTCAACTCTACATGGGAATGAAATGGGGATTGGTATACATATTGTTTGCCCCACAAAAATTAATGCAGGGTCTTCAATCTGAGGATTGTTTGCAATAATTAGTCCATCATCTACACCTAAACGTCTAGCAATAAGGAAAATACTATCGCCCCTTTGCACAGTGTATCTAGTGAATCCTTCTTGGCATACAATGGGACTAGGCTTGTAAGGCTTATATGGTTTGTGAGGATGGTGTGGTTTATGGTGATGGCGAGGCTTATCCATTTTTGTACCTCTTTCCAAACGCTTTTTCATAATGAACCTCCTTTCATAGAAAACTTAATCCGCTACATAATATGATTTTAATTTTTAAAGTTACTAGGCATGAATCATTTAAAACCACTAACAAGGTAATAAATAAGCCGCATTGTAAGTCCCCAATTTAAAACCCCTAACACGGCTTTAAACAAGCCACATTGCAGGTCCCACAGAGATAGAACAGTATTAAGACCTGTTTATTTAATATATTATAAAAAACCGTGGACCTACCAAAGGAGCATAGGGACCGATTTTCAAAACAGTGAAGAACAGTGTTAGGGATTTTAAAGGGTATTGGTTTTCAAAAATATAAAACCCTTAACACGGTAATAAACAAGCCACATTTGCAGGTCCCACAGAGATAGAACAGTATGAAGATCTGTATATTTAATATATTATAAAAACCGTGGACCTACCAAAGGAGCATGGGGACCGATTTTTCTAAACAGCGAGG
>CAYYRM010000143.1:0-2292 GCA_964474005.1 uncultured Eubacteriales bacterium | reverse complement strand
AAAAACCGTGGACCTACCAAAGGAGCATGGGGACCGATTTTTCTAAACAGCGAGGAACAGTGTTAGGGATTTTAAAGGGTATTGATTTTCAAAACAGCGAAGAACCGTGTTAAGGATTTTAAAGGGTATTGGTTTTAAAGATTTTTTATATCCAGAAAATTGATTCTATAATATAATAAGAAAAAGGGATTGAAGGGAGGTTTATACATGAAATTTAATTCTAAAAAGGATTTATGGCTAGGATTACTACTGTGGATACCGATGTTAATTGGAGTTTTGGCTGTGCTGTTGACACCAGGCTACATGTCAAAAATTATATTTTCACTGGTAATCATCTTAGTTGCTTGGATTTGGTTTGGAACTGAATATTATGTAGGTGATGGGTTATTAAAGACAAAATGTGGGCCTTTTAAGGAAACAATAAAAATTGAAAGCATAAGAAGCATAAAGAAAACTAGAACACCCTTATCTTCTGCAGCTCTATCCATGGATAGATTGGAAGTAAAACATGGAAAATACGGCTATACAATTATTTCTCCAATTGATAAACAAATATTTATTGATGAGATTAAGAAGTATAACGACAACATCGATATACAACTATAACTGCGTTAGGATGTGAGATTAGTGGAGCTTAAAAATAAAATAGTATTAATCACAGGGGCAAATTCTGGGGTAGGTAAAGCCACATCCATTGAATTGGCCAAGACAGGGGCAGAGGTGATTATGCTTTGCCGTAGCAAGGAGCGGGGAGAAGAAGCATTAACAGATGTTAGAAAAGCTAGCGGAAGTGATAAAGTACACCTGATGCTTTGCGACTTAGCTTCATTGCATTCCATTATGTCATTCTGTCAAGAATTTAAATCTTGCTTTAACAGATTAGATATACTTATAAACAATGCAGGGGTAATTCTCCCAGGAAAAAGGTTTACCAAAGACGGTTTTGAGCTCCAATTTGGAGTAAACCACTTGGGACACTTTCTATTAACAACGGAATTATTGGATTTAATAATAAAAAGTGCCCCAGCTCGGATAATAAATGTATCCTCTGGAGCACATAAAGTTGGGAAAATAAACTTCAACGATATAAACTTAGATAAAGGCTATAGCCTAATCAAAGCATATTCTAGGTCAAAGCTTGCAAACATATTATTCACCTACGAACTTGCCCGTAGACTTGAAGGAACAGGAGTAACAGCAAACTGCCTACACCCAGGAGCAGTAGCCAGTCAAATGGGAGTCAACCGAGAAACAGGCTTCGGAACCATGATTATGGCAATCCTTCGACCATTTTTCCAAACACCCCTAGAAGGTGCCCGAACATCCATCTACCTAGCCACATCCAAAGAAGTAGAGGGGGTCACAGGCAAATACTACTACAAATGTAAACCCATCCCCTCATCCAAACAAACATATGACCAGCACCTAGCAAAAAAACTTTGGGATAAAAGCGAAGAATTAGTGGGGTTCAGGCACGGGTAATTCCATAACTGGATTACCTGAGCCTCAACGTCCTAGGATGTTGATGTCATAAAGTACTAAATACCTATTTTTTTTTTTTTTTTTTGGAAAAGTTATAATATTTATTAAATAAAGGGGGAATAACTTTGAATATACCGTACATTCATCTTTTTTACATGGAAGCTCAAACTTACTTATTTATAGTTCTATCAATTATTGCAATAGCTTTTTTAATTTATCTGTATAGGATAGCAAATATTTATTTAGATAACAACAAGGTCTTCAGAACCGCAGTATTTATGCTATTATTTATTTTTGTAATCAGTACAACGGGAGCTTTTATGTATAACAGACATAGGGAAGAAATAATACGGCATGAATATTTTATTTTAAGTGAGTTAAGCATGGACTATTACGGGTTAAGCAAGAGTTTAGAATCATTTCAGATTAATCTAGATAACACTGAAGCTAATACCGATGCAGAACTTGATAAATTGGATAGAGCCATAGGATATCTCACGGATATGGTTACCCAATATAGTCATTTATTTGGTGAAACATCACCATACTTTCAATATCTAATTACTCTAAATGATATTATATACCAATACAAATACAATAATGGAATTATATCAAATGAAAATAGACAAGTACTTAATGAAGTAATAATAAAAAGCTCAGAAGTTTCATCAGCATTAATATCAGAAAAACAACAAACAGACTTCATCATGCACAAAAGAGTAAAAGCCATGAAAGAAATAATAAAATAAAAATTCGGGGTCAGGCTTTAATAATTTAATTACTAAATTATTAAAGCCTGACCCCGTTTTT
>CAYYRM010000142.1:0-6706 GCA_964474005.1 uncultured Eubacteriales bacterium | reverse complement strand
GAATATATCCGATGTGTTTGCAAGGATTATTGATAGTAAAAGTAGATTTACCCAGTACCACTCCAGTGGTTTAAAAAAAGTGGTTGAAAAAATTGCCATGAAAAATAATTTTCCCAAAGAAGATATAGGTATCTTAAAGGTTTCTGCGGCCTTACACGATATTGGCAAGTAAGCAGTGCCTAGGGAAATCCTTGAAAAACCAGCATCCCTCACCCCAGAAGAATTTACAATAATAAAGAGTCATGTGTATTACACTAAATACATTTTAGATGGTATTGAAGGATTTGAAGATATTTCAAGAATCGCTGGCAATCATCATGAGAGGCTAGATGGCAATGGATATGCCAATGGTGTACGGGGAGAAGAACTAAGCCTATATGAAAGGGTCATGGCAATATGCGATGTGTATCAGGCTCTGACTGAAGAAAGACCTTACAGAAAACCCGATGAACCCAAAGAGGCACTGAGGAAAATAAATTAACAAGAGGAAAAAGGACTTATGTGTACAGAAAGTTATAAGTTATTAGAAAAAAGTGTAGTATAAAGGGGTTTTTTAATATAAAAAATAAAGGCTATATTCATAGCCTTTATTGCATGTTATCCCTGTTGAGGGTTAGTATAGTTTTGTTGAGCTTGGGTTATATCTTGGGGATTTGCTTGTTTAACCTGATACATTCCCCTTTGTTGCATAAAATCAAAAAGGCTACCTTCAATATTATGCTCATCCATTAAAATATTGAGCATATCCTGTCTCAGTTGAGCATTTACTGTTTCATTGGCACCATCATTGTATAGGTGTGTTAAATGCTTTTCGCATGAGATACAATCGTGAAGAATATCCTTTGGGCTTAGTGATTGTTGATTTTGATTTTGGTTAGCCATAATTTATATTCCCCCTATTATTGTAAATTTTGATTTGGATTTAAATGCTTTAATAAGGTATTATAATGTTGTTGATGTTTATTGGCTAGGTTTTGGCACTGTTCCCTAATTTCAGGATCAGTGGTCTGCTCTGCGTAAAAACGCATCTTTTTCATGGTTAGCTGTTCAGCAGATAATTGATCCTCAAGATATGCTAATTCCTTTTGAGACAATTGGTTATTTTTCATTAAAGAACCTCCTTGATTTTTGATTTAAGCCATCATAGTTAATTTTCCCCCGTAAAAAAAAACTATGCCTTCAATAAGAGTAAAGGGACTGATTTTAAGTGATTGAAAAGATTAACAATAATACCATAAGAGGACTAATAAAAGACTTAAAAAAAGATTTTTTAAAGAATTACGATTTAGTATGGTTGTTGGAACAAACACTAAATCCAGGTAATTGGGATGTTTATCAAGGAGAAAATCAAGGGTTTATGATTAAGAGGAATAACCTATTTTGGGTACGACCCACATCCGGTGAGGAAATGGAAAATTTCTATAAATTCATGAAAAACCATGCTCCTTTTTATGTACATTTTTATGATAATTGGGTGGCGGGATTCATTGAATCCAAAGAATACAAAATTAAAAAGGGTGAAGGCATCTACTATCACTGCCACAAGGATATGTTTAAGGGAAGGAAACGCACCCAAGCAACTGCAATAAATCTATCGGATATCACAAATTGTAAGGAGAAATGGTTTAGCCCAGAACTCATAGACTTTTTAAGACAAAAGCAAAAGATTATAGGGATAATTGAGGACAAGAATGTTTTGGTGGGATGGTGTTATATTGACTCACTTACAAAGGGGATAGCAGAAGTCTATAGGCTTGAAATTCATCCCATGCGTAGAAGGAGGGGCAATGCCATAGACATTCTTAGTAAAGCCATGGATAACATCTTTAATAGCTAAGAACAAGTGGTTTTTACTGTAAACAGTTAAAATCTAGGGGCCAGGGAATTGGTACAAAAGTTAGGTTTTAAAGAGGTGCAAAAAGAATTTAGGTTCTATGTAAACGATTAATTTGTACAAAAAAAGTGAAGGTAAATTTAGCCTTCACTTTTTTATATTGCAATATTTAATAACAGTCCTTTAATGTAGCTGATTTTATCTAAAATGTAAAGATTTTCGCTTTCGTTGTTTAATAAATCTTGGGTGATCTTTTCAAGTTCTTCATCAATTTTTTCTATGGTCATATATAGCTTGTGTGGATTATAATAATCACCGTTTTGGGTTTTTAAGTTATACATCTCACCCGTTGCTTTTTTTATGTAAGAAGCAATTAAGTTATGATATTTTTTAAGTTCCTTTAAGGTCATCTGATCTGCTAAAGCCTTCCCTTGCTTATCAATGTCTACAAGTAACTGGTCAAGCTCACTTTTCACATGGGAAATCTTTAGTTGTAGTTCAAAGGGTGATTGTTTTTGCTCTATTTCTGAACTACGGGATAACCTAACAGAATCTATTAACCTAGGATTACTCAAAGAGTTTTTTGAACCGCTTATTCTTGCCACGAATATATCCCCCTCTCTTAGGCTAATTATAACATCTTAATAAATAATTTTAAATAAGTTAATACTAAAAGACTATTGAAACTCTAAGTATAATTTCAACTGAAAGCTGAAATTTTAGGCTACAATGCAGTACTGTTATAATATTTTACTTAAAAATATTATTATTTAAAATAAAATTAGCAGGAATATGGAAAAATATATAGAAATAATAATTAGAGTTACGAAATTAATTTTTAAGGGGGTTATTTATTTGTTAGATAAAGCTCTAGTACAAGAAGTACTTAACCAAGCTTTAACCACTGGTGGAGACTTCGCAGAAATCTTTGTGGAAGATACTCAAACCACCGTTATCGGGATGATAGGTGGGGTGGTGGAAGACAGCAATTCAGGTAGAGATTACGGTGTTGGAATTAGGATATTTAATGGACTAAACTCTGTGTATGCCTATACTAACGACAGCTCTAAGGAAAACCTTTTAAAGGTTGCAAGCACGGCTGCCGCTGCCATAAAAGGTACAAAGGGTGATTTGGTACTAAACTTAAACAAGGTAGATATTGTAAATAGCCATATAATAACTAAAATTCCTAACACAATCTCAAAAAAGGAAAAGGTTGATATCATGAAAAGGGCTTATTCAGTGGCTAAAAACTTTAGCCCCGAAGTAAGTCAGGTGGTTGTAAGGTATCTAGACATGGATCAAAAGGTCTTGATAGCCAACACCGAAGGTCTTTTTGTGGAAGATAGGAGAATTAGAACTAGACTACCAATCGAAGCCATTGCTTCAAAGGGAAATGAGAAGCAATCTGGTTTTTACGGGCCAGGGGCTCACAAGGGTTTTGAGTTCTTTGATGATATTGATGTGGATTATTATGCCAAGGAAGCTGCCCGTATAGCAGTTACAATGATTAATGCAGATCTTTGCCCCAGTGGAAAAATGCCTGTAATCATTGACAATGAGTTCGGTGGAGTTATTTTCCATGAAGCGTGCGGTCATGGTTTAGAGGCTACTTCCGTTGCTAAGAAAACCTCAGTATTTGCTGATAAATTAGGGGAATTGGTGGCTTCAGAGCTGGTTACAGCCATTGATGATGGTACAATTCCTAATGGATGGGGCTCACAAAACATCGATGATGAAGGGATGAAGACCCAAAAGAATGTCTTAATCGAAAATGGTATCTTAAAAGGCTATATGATTGATAAGTTAAACGCACGCCGTATGGAGATGGCTCCCACAGGCAGTGGTAGAAGACAAAACTATAAGTTTTCACCCACTTCAAGGATGACAAATACTTTTATTGCCCCAGGAAAATCAACACCTGAAGAGATCATAGCCAACACTGAATATGGTTTATATGCAAAGTACATGGGTGGTGGTTCCGTGAACCCTGCCACCGGTGATTTTAACTTCGCTGTAAACGAAGGATATATTATCAAAAACGGCAAAATTGACCGTCCAGTGAGAAGTGCAACTTTAATCGGTAGAGGAATAGATGTACTTAAGAAAATCGACATGATCGGTAATAATTTAGCATTAGGTCAAGGAATGTGTGGATCCATGAGTGGTTCAATCCCTGCAAATGTGGGTCAACCCATGATTAGGGTAGCAGAAATAACAGTTGGTGGTAGAAAGGGGGAATAGTGCTATGAACATAAAAGAATTCAAAGAAAAACTGTTTGTAAAAGCTAAAGAAGCTGGTTTTACGGACATGGAAGTATATTATAACAGAAACAATAATTTCAGTGTAAAGATTTTTAAAGGTGAAGTTGATAATTACTCTGTGGCTGATGAGTCAGGACTTGCCTTTAGGGGGCTTTACAATGGAAAAATGGGGTATTCCTTCACTGAAAAAATCGACGATACCTCCATTGATATACTTATTGAAGAAGCTAAGGGCAATGCATTGATTATAGAGGATGAAGATGAAGTTGAGATTTTTGCTGGCTCAAAAAGCTATAGTGAATTTGAAGGTTATACTAAAGAACTTGAAGAATTCACCCCTGAAATGAAAATCCAGTTCGCAAAGGAGCTTGAAAAAGAGGCCTTTGCTTTAGATAACAGAGTACAAGCTGTTAACTATTGCCTAATGGCATCAGGTGAAGGTGAAAGAATCATAATCAATAATAAAGGATTAGAAAAATCAGCCAGGGATAACCTTGCATACTGCTATCTTTCTGTGGTTGTAAAAGAGGGAGAAAGCATTAAAACAGGGGCTGAGTTTTTGGCATCCGCCAAAATCAATGACTTTGATCCGAAAAAAATAGCAGAAAAAGCTGTTAGCGAAGCTGTTTCCATGCTTGGAGCTTCCACAGTGCCATCAAAAACATATCCTGTTATTTTTAGACATGATGTGGCAAATACATTACTTGCAACTTTTAGCACCATATTCTCAGCTGAGAATGTTCAAAAAGACCTATCCCTACTTAAGGGAAGAATAGGTGAAACAATAGCAAATGAAAGTGTCACCATTGTTGATGACCCTCTTATGGTAGGTGGTTTTGCATCCACACCCTTTGATGCAGAAGGGGTGGCAACAGCCACTAAAGAAGTGGTGGCAAATGGAAAGCTTATGACTTTTTTACACAACCTAAAAACAGCTAAGAAAGATGGTGTTCAGTCCACTGGTAATGCCTATAAAGCATCATTTAAAGGTTCAGTGGGTATAGCCCCAACAAATATGTATATTAAGCCAGGTCAATTATCCTTTGATGAATTAGTTAGTCAAATAGAAGAAGGTCTTGTGATAACAGACCTTCAAGGTTTACATTCTGGAACCAATACAGTATCAGGGGATTTCTCACTGGCAGCCCAAGGTCTATTTATTGAAAAAGGCAAGATTGTAAAGCCAGTGGAGCAGATTACCATAGCAGGTAATTTCTTTGAAGTGTTAAAGGATATTGAAGCCATCGGAAACGACTTAGAGTTTGGCCTACCTTCAAGGGGCAATTTCGGTTCACCATCCTTAAAGGTCAAGGGAATAGCTGTGGCAGGTTAAGTAAATTATAAAAGATGGTCATTTGACCATCTTTTATTTAGGAATAATACTATTATTTTGTTATAAACTGTGTTATAATCGAAATAAATTTAATTTGGTAGGTGATAAGATGTTTGAAAATTTGGTTGTAAGTACCTTAGCTGGTTTAGCCACAGCCATAGGTGCATTAATAGTAATTATCTTTAAAAAACCAAGTGATAAAATGGTATCTGTTATGATGGGTTTTGCTGCAGGGATTATGATCGCCATCTCAACCCTTGAGCTTATTCCAGAAGCCGTAGAGTTAGGTGGTATGTTTAACACCGCCATAGGCTTTGTGTTGGGAGCACTACTTATGTTTTTATTAGATATACTGGTTCCCCACTCCCACATGGGTTCAGGGGAAAGTGAAAGTGGTCAGGCACAAATGAAAAAGATGGGTTATTTTATCTTCTTAGGAATAGCCCTTCATAATCTACCTGAGGGGTTAGCCATAGGTGCAGGTTTTGTGGCTGAAGAAACCTTAGGAATGTCCATAGCCATAGCCTTAGCCATTCATAATGTACCTGAAGGGATGGCCACAGCTGTACCCCTTTTAGGTGGCGGTGTTGGCAAAGGCAAAGTGGTGTTATTAACCCTAATAGCAGGTATGATGACCCCTGTGGGAACTGCGCTGGGTTTTGCTATCTTTGGTCTATCAGAGGCCTTTGTTTCCATGGCTTTGGCCTTGGCTGCAGGCGCCATGATATATATTGTGAGTGATGAGCTAATCCCTCACTCCCATGGTACCCATTCCCATTGGGCTAATGTGGGACTATTGTTTGGTTTTCTATTAGGATTTTTAATAGTATAAACTTAAAACCAGCTCTTGTTAAAAACTAGAGCTGGTTTTAAAAAATTTATAAGGTTAAACTTAGCTTCTAATGGAAGGTCTAGCTGTATCTAATAAACCAAGTACAATATGTGCTAAACCAAAACCCAAGATTCCTGCACCTAATTCTCCACGGATATACCATCCAATTAAGGAAACCACAATTCCTAAACCCACAACAACATAGCTAGTGGTTCTACCGCCCATTTAATCGCCTCCTAATAAATCTATTTAACTTATTGTACTAATGATATTTTGCTGATAAAAACTTAATTTTATTCAATAATTTTCAGGGAAAACTAATACCTATAGTACTATTGCGTGTAGTAGATAAAAAAGCTATAATATATCTAAGTAAATTTGATGGTAGTTATGTTTAATATAAAGGGGGTTTAAAATTTAAATGAGTGGTAAATACAAAGAT
>CAYYRM010000141.1:0-6749 GCA_964474005.1 uncultured Eubacteriales bacterium | reverse complement strand
CATGTTAATCACCCTCCAAATAGTTATACTTTTTGTCTAACATTTGGGGTGCAGTGCAGTTAGCACAGATGGTTAGATTTCCTGTGTTTCCGATGCCAATTGTTTTGTTTTATTTGTCTAAAACCTTTGATAGGGTTAAGGTTGAGCATTTTGCGGGTCTCACTGAAGCAGGGCTGTTTGGTTTTTGTGTTCGTATGGTTTTTGTATTTTTTAGTGTAGGGTTAGTGTGAGAAGGTTTATGTTTTTGTAGAAGATAACCGCTCTAGAACTACAGAATAAATATAATATAAAAATACCGATAGAACCCCTACCCTACCCATAAAAAATCTTTTAACAGTGGTGTCTGTGAAAGCCTTTCCTGTGGTATCTGTGTTCCTATTCCACATTACTTTGTCCATATTGAATGTCCTGTCGCATTGGGATTGACCATCTTTCTGCAAGGCTAAAGCCTTGCCTACGATTGGGTCATGGGGTGTGGGTTGTGGACCCAGCAGTAAGCGAAGAATAGTTATATTCCGTGTGTTTCCGATGCAATTGTTTTGGTTTTGCTATATAAACAACTCTAGACATACCTAATCAATATCTATTAAAAATAACGATAGAACCACTCTCCTACTAAAAAAGTTTTTTTAACAGTGGTGTCTGTGTATGCTTTTGCTGTGGTATCTGTGTAACCATATGCTAAACAAAAGAGCAAAGTGGTGACAGTGGTGGTTGGTTTTTAGTATTTTTAACAGTAGATTTAGCTTGTAGGTATTTTACTGGGGGTTTTATGTAAAAATAACCATGAGGTGGTTATTTATGTATGAGAAGCGGCTGAAGATAGTCTTTTCTTTCTTTTTGGGCTTTCTTTTGATTTTTACAGTTAAAATAGGTTATTTAGGTACAGTGAAATACAATACATATACCCATCTAAGTGCCAGCCAGCGCCTTAGTGTTTTTATCTATGACTCCAATCGGGGGGATATTTTAGATAGAAATCTTAGACCCATTACTGGTAGGGAGCAAGAATCTATGTTGGTATATTCCCCTTATTATGCTGGGGATGAGGCTAAGGAAGCGTTAATTGCTCAAAGGTTTTCTGATGGAGAAAACCCTGACCATGACCACTTTATCGTGAATAAAACCATACGTAACTGCGGTATAGCAGAACATATCATTGGCACTGTTACCCAGGCTAAGTTTCATAAGATTTATGGACAAAAGGGTATTTCTGGTCTTGAAAAGCAGTTTGATCATAAACTTAAGGGGTCCCCTGCTAGAATTGCCACCATTGTGGATAGCCGTGGAATACCACTGCCTGGATTTCAGCCCTATGATATAAAGGGTAAGAAGAATCAAACAAAAATGGTTTTAACCTTAGATTTAGATTTGCAGGAAAATCTCGAGAGAATTATGGATGAAAAACAACTTATACAAAGGGGTGCCGTGGTGGTTATGGATCCACACAATGGCCAGGTTTTGTCCATGGTTAGTAGACCAAGGGTTAATTTTTCAGGAATAGATGATGGAAGCCATTTAAATAAAGCCATTCAAATTAATAAAGGTTACAATCCAGCTTCACTGTTTAAGCTGATCATCGGATTATATGCACTAGAACAAAAAGTAGAGCCCAATACCCAATACAATTGCAAAGATATGTGTATCTTTCCCCATGGGATAATTTCCTTTGAAGATGGTTTAGCAAAATCATGTAACACGGTTTTTTATGAATTGGTACAACAGTTTGGTCCGAAGGTTTTATTAGAATATGCCCAAAAGCTTGGGTTAGGTAAAAAAACAGGGATGGGGTTGGAGTATGAAAGTGCTGGAATTATGCCTCATTTGGATACTGTTAAAGGGAAACAAGGCAATAGGCTTTTAGCCATGGGACAAGGACAGATGGAGGTTACTCCAATCCAAATGGCAAAAATAACCTCAATTATTGCCAATGGGGGATATGACTTAACTCCCAAAATCATAGATTTTATTGGCGAAAATCCTAGAAAAGTAGGCAGATACCAAGATAAAGGGGAGCGTCTGGTATCAAAAAACACAGCGAATATGTTGGGAGAGATGATGAAAAAAACCACGACCATTGGAACGGCTAGGGCATTACAGGGTTTTGGGGCTGTAAAGACAGGTACAGCAGATAATGGCACCCGTTGGATGACAGGTTTTTTCCCTGAGGAAAATCCCCAATTTGTGGTCACGGTATTTATTGAAGAGGGTTATGGTAAAAATACAATGCAAGTGACAAGAGAAATTATAAAAACATTATTTAATTAGTAACAATTCCCCCTTTTATAACATAGTATATTAATGGACTAATTATAAAGGGGGCGAACTGATGTTATTGGCATTGTTAACTGCTATAAGGGAACTGGCAATGCTTGTTTCTTATGTTAAAAACAATTCTTTTCCCCATCCTTTGCCTGAGGAGGAGGAGAGGGAGTATTTGTTGCAATTGGCTGAGGGAAACAAAGATGCACGGAAAAAACTTATTGAACATAATTTAAGGCTTGTGGCACATATTACAAAAAAGTATGATAACACAAAGATAGAAAGTGATGATTTAATATCCATAGGTACCGTAGGACTTATTAAGGCTATCGATACTTTTGATAAGGACAAAGGAATTAAACTTGCCACCTATGCAGCAAGGTGTATAGAAAATGAAATTCTCATGCAACTTAGGGCAAATAAAAAAAGTAGAGATGATATGTCATTAGAAGAGCCCTTAGGTGTGGATTCTGAAGGTAATGAATTAACCCTAATGGATATCTTAGGTATAGAGCTGGATCTGTTAGAAGAAGTTAGTACAAAAATGAACATTGAAAAGATGAATCTGATGTTAGATAAGCTTACACCAAAGGAAAGGTATGTTATAGATAGGCGTTATGGTTTAAAGGGTGGAAAAACCTTTACCCAAAGGGAGATTGCAAAAAAGCTGGGTATTTCAAGATCATATGTTTCCAGAATTGAAAAAAAAGCAGTGAGGAGATTATTAAAGGAGTTTAAAAAGAATGGTATCTAAGTGAATTGTTTAATGACTTATTTTTATGTTATAATTGATATATTTGGAGGTGGTAACAATAGGAATACTTAAATACTTAACACCAAATCTATACTTAGATACAGTTTATGATCTAAAATTAGAGAAACTTAAAAAACTTGGAATTGACACAATAATTACTGATTTGGATAATACCTTAGTGGGTTGGAATGATCCCACACCAAACACCAAACTGGTAAAATGGTTTGAAAACCTTAGGGAGAACGGTTTTAAGGTTGTGATAGTTTCCAATAATAGCGAAAATAGAGTGGCAGAGTTTGCCACTCAAGTGGATATACCCTTTATATCTAAGGCTCAAAAACCTAGAAGAAGTCCATTTAAGAGGGCCATGGAGCAAATGGGTAGTACCATCAAAGAAACTGCTGTTATTGGTGACCAAATTTTTACTGACGTTCTAGGTGGAAATAGAACAGGTCTTTTCACTATTTTGGTTATACCCATTAACCCTAAAGAATTCATTGGGACCAAAATTGTAAGACAATGTGAAAAAATGGTTTTAAAACATTTAGCCAAGAAGGGTAAAATACCTTCGTAAATTTAGTAAAATATGAATAATATGACACTCCTTTGAATAGAATAATTCAAAGGAGGTGTCTAAATTGGAAAAGGTAGTTACAGTTTTTAAAAAGGTTGAATGGAATAATATTGATATTCTAACTATTATAAGGAGTGCTGTTAAAGAAGCTAGGGCTGAACAGCCCGAAGTTTTGAACCTAAAATTGGGTGATATAGGTTTAAAGAGGGTGGGTAATCACATCCAGTTAAATTTATATTTCATTGACCCTCCTACTAAAAAAGAAGAGACTGCAATGGATAAAACCTTAGAAGAAGTGAAATAATAATAAAATTTAAGTCCCTATGGGGCTTATTTTTTTGGTATAATTTAGCTACTAAGTTTTAAAAGGGAGGAAATTTAATGAAGAAATACTGTGTAATTGGCAGCCCCATATCCCATAGCTTATCACCCTTGATGCATAACACTTGGTTTGATAAGTACAAACTTGATTCTAACTATGAAAGATTACAAATAGACCCTTCTATGTTGCCAGAGAAAATACAATATTTAAAAAATACATATGAAGGGTTTAATGTTACCTATCCATTAAAAAGCAGTATTATACCCTTTTTAGATTATATTTCTCCCAGGGCAGAAAGAATTGGTAGTGTAAATACTGTTAAAATAAGTGATGGAAAACTGGAAGGTTATAATACTGATGTGATGGCTATGGACCAAATTATCAAGGAAAATTATAAAGATGAGTATTATATTTTAGGAAATGGAAACATGGCTAGGACAGTCATTGAAGCAATTCCAAGGGAAAAAACAATAACAGTGGTTTGTAGGGATATTGAAAAGGGGAAAAAGAATATAAAACACTGCAATGCTACTTTCATAAACTTCCATGATTTCAAAGGTGAAAACTTTGTGGATAAATGTATAATAAATACACTACCTAGGGATGTTGCCATTAATGAATTATTACATGGTAAAAATCAAAACATCTTTATTAATTGTAACTACGGCACAGGTAACACTTTAAATATGGAAAAGTATATGGACGGTTTGGAATTGCTTATTTTACAAGGGATAGAGAGCTTTTTTATATGGACAGGCATACGTCCTAATTATGATGATGTTGTAGCCTTGTTAAACAAGAAATAATTACAAAAAAATATAGTAAAAGAAGGAAATATCATACTTTTTGTAGAATTCTAACAATTGGGAGGTGGGGTAGAATGGATACCACCCAAAAGATAAAAGAATTCATACTAGAAGCCCTGAAATTAGGTGCCAGTGATATCCATATACATCCTGAAGAAAATAAATATATTTTGAACTTTAGGATAGATGGATTAATGCAAAATCGTGGTAATTACGACATTGACCAAGGTTTATTAATAATAAGCAGTATTAAAGTGATGTCTAGACTTGATATTGCTCAAAAAAGGATGCCCCAAGATGGTAGTTTTAAGCTTGAATTAGAAGGAAAAAAAATCGAACTAAGGATATCCACAATAAATACCATTAAAGGAGAAAAATTGGTGATGAGGATTTTTCCAGAAGACCCATCCCATAAATCCTTTTACCAGTTGGGTATGACCCAAGAGCAAATCGGAATATTTGAGAGACTACTAAATGTAAAGACAGGTATGATTTTAGTGGTAGGTCCCACTGGTAGTGGAAAGACCACCACTTTATATGCTGCATTAAACCATTTGAAGGATAGTACAAAGAACTATGTTACCATCGAAGACCCCGTTGAATATAAGCTTGATGGCGTTACCCAGATAAATGTGGATCATAAAATAGGTCTGGATTTTCCCACTGCCTTAAGATCAATTCTACGTCAAGACCCCGACGGCATTTTAATCGGGGAGATTAGGGATAAGGAAACTGCTGAAATAGCTGTACGGGCAGCTTTAACAGGGCATTTAGTCCTCAGTACTTTACACACAGAGGACTGCAGATCCGCCATTTTAAGGCTTATGGATATGGGAATTGAGAACTATCTTTTAGCAGGTGCCCTAAAGGGGATAGTTGCCCAACGCTTGGTAAGGAAAAGTTGTGCCTGTGAACAAGATTGTCCTTGTAATGGTATTGGCTATAGTGGGAGAACAGGGATATTTGAAATATTAACTATTGATGATTCTCTTAAGTTACAAATGGTTGAAGGAAATAGGTTGTTATCCCCTAAAAACAGTTATTTAACATTACAAGAAGCTGGGGATGTAAAGGTCAAGGAGGGCTTAACTGACACCATAGAAATTTATAGGGTTTTAGGTGGTGGTTAGATGTGAAGGATAGGGAATTAAAGGAGTTTTTCTGGGACCTTTATTATTTGGTGGAAGGCAATGTGACTTTAAGGGAAGCTTTTGATATTATCGGTGAATCAAAGGGGAATTCTGAATTTCATCAAAGGGTTTCACAATACATCTTAGAAGGTTTACCCCTTTCTAAAGCTTTAGAGTTGACTGGTTTTAGGAACCAGTTTTATCTTAATATAATTCAGATTGGTGAAAAGGGGAATTTTTTATCTGATGCTTTAAAAGATATTTGCCAGTTACTTGAGGAAAAGGAAAGATTAAAATCTTTAATCAAAAGTAATCTAATATACCCTTTTTTACTTTTGGCAGTTGCCTTTGTAACGGTAATTTTTACATTTACCTATGTTATACCTTCGGTCATTAGTATTTATAATGTTTTGGGCATTGAGAGGGGATTTATGATTTCTACCCTTATGAGGATAAACATTCCTGTGATAATGGCTATGTTTATGTTTTTATTAGTTATACATACCCTTATAACCCTGCGAAAAGGGGAAATTTACAAAACATGGTTTTTAGGTAAGTTTTTAAAGACCTTGGATAAGTTTCTATTTTACAAAATGTTATCAAATCTTTTATGTAAGGGAGTTCCTTTATACCAATCATTAGAAACCTTTTATCACTATCCTCGTAAGGATCTTAAAAAATATTGGTTGAAAATCAATGAGGGGCTTTTTAAAGGACAAAGCTTCTATAAAACACTATTAGATTCAAGTTATGAGGATACATTGGTGCTTAATTTTATCAAGGTTTCCGAGGAGAGTGGAGATTTGAGTAAGGGTACTAAAAGGGCTGAAGAATATTATAAAATGAAGCTGGAAAAAAAACTTCTGTATTTTAGTAAAGCCTTTGAACCCGTGGTTCTATC
>CAYYRM010000140.1:0-6763 GCA_964474005.1 uncultured Eubacteriales bacterium | reverse complement strand
AAACCCTGGGAGTAAAAGATGATGACTACAGAATGTCCTTTATGTTTGGCAATTACATAACCCTAACTAACCTTACAGAATCTGAAATACAAAGGATAATCGACCTTAACTTAAGCCCCATCTATGTTTCAATACATGCCACTGACCCAACTACAAGGGTTAAACTAATGGGACAAAAAAAAGCAGGACAAATAATGGAGCTTCTACATCATTTTAAAGATAATGATATAGATTTTCACGGTCAGCTGGTTTTAGCTCCTGGTTTAAACGATGGCGATATACTAGTTAAAAGCTTAGAGGATTGTAAAGAATTACTACCAAACTTACAGTCATTGTCTGTGGTTCCTGTGGGACTTACCGAACACAGAACCAATTGCTTTCCATTAGAAAAATTTAAGAAGGAAAGTTGCCAAGAAATTATTAAGATAGTTGAAAAATACCAAAAAGAGTATAGGGAAATAAGTGGCTTCAACACCGTTTATGCATCCGATGAATTTTTTGTAACAGCTGAAGAAAAAATACCAGACCCAAGCTATTATGAGGACTATCCTCAGCTGGAAAATGGTGTGGGAATAATCTCAAGCTTTGTGGAGGACACAAAGGAGTTAAGGGACTACCTACCTAAAAAACTTGAAAAGTCCTTCACCATAACAATGGTCACAGCACAATCACCTTTAAAATACATAGGGACTTTTTCTGAACAGCTAAATCAGATAGAAAACCTAAAATCCCAGGTTTTTATGGTTAAAAACAATTTTTTTGGTGAAAGTATAACAGTAGCAGGTTTATTAACAGGACAGGACATTTATGAGGGTCTAAAAGATAAGGACCTAGGTGACTGTTTGTTACTACCGAAAGCATGTACCAAAGATGACGAATTGGTATTTTTAGATGGAATGACAGTATCAAAACTGGAACAATCTTTAAAAACTACAATCCATGTATTAAATACACCTTTGGAAATATTAGATATATTAGGGGGAATTTAAATGTCTTTACCGATAGTTGCAGTGGTGGGAAGGCCTAATGTAGGAAAATCCACCCTCTTTAATAGAATTGTAAAACAAAGACTAGCAATAGTGGAGGATCAGCCAGGTGCCACTAGGGATAGACTCTACAGTAAAGGTGAATGGTTAAACAAAGAGTTTTTTTTAGTGGATACAGGGGGAATGACCTTTGATAAGGATGACCAACTGGCATCAGATGTTACAAAACAGGCACAAGTGGCTGTTGATGAATGCGATGTAATTATATTTGTTGTGGATGCCAGAACAGGGATTACCACTGAAGATATGCAAATAACTGAAATTTTGAGAAGAGAGAAAAAACCCATTGTTGTAGCGGTTAATAAAGTTGAAGATTTTAAAAGGCAAGAACTTGACTTCATAGAATTTTATTCATTGGGCTTTGGTGAAATGGTTCCTATTTCAGCTGCCAATGGTTTTGGTATTGGTGATTTACTAGATGAAGTCATAGCCCATTTTTCTGAAGAACATGATGAGCAAGAAGATGATGACATCTTAAAAATTACTTTCATTGGCAGACCCAATGTAGGGAAATCATCAATGGTGAACAGACTTCTAGGTCAAAACAGAGTGATAGTTTCGGATATTCCTGGTACAACCCGTGACGCCATTGACAGCAAGGTAGTGGTAGATGGCGAAACATTCATACTAGTAGACACTGCAGGGCTTAGGAAAAAAAGCAAAGTAGAAGAGGATATAGAATACTACAGTGTTCTAAGATCCATCAAAGCCATTGAAAGAAGCGATGTGGCTATCTTAGTCATAGATGCCACCACAGGGGTTACAGAACAGGATAAAAAAGTAGCAGGCTTTGCCCACGAGGGTGGCAAGGGCTGTATAATTATGGTTAATAAATGGGACTTAGTTGAAAAAGACAACTCCAGTACAAAGGAGTTTACAAAACATATCCGTAAAGAACTTGCCTATATGGAATATGCCCCAATACTTTTCGTTTCAGCCCTTACAGGACAGAGATCCCATAAAATCATACCCTTGGTAAAACAAGTTGCTGAACAAAACTCCCTGCGTATACCCACAAGTTTAGTAAATGAAGTAATATTTGAAAGTATAGCCATAACCCCACCCCATTCCGATAGGGGACGTCAGCTTAAGGTACTTTACTCAAGTCAAGTATCTGTTAAACCCCCAACCTTTGTATTTTTCGTAAATGATGTGGAGTTAATGCATTTTTCCTATCAGAGGTTTTTGGAAAACCAGCTAAGAAAGAATTTTGGTTTTGAAGGAACCCCAATAAGAATGTTGGTTAGACAAAGAAAAGAAGACTAAATAAACGGAGGTGTTTAATATGTATGTGTGGATACTAATTGCTTACCTCATAGGCTCTATTTCCTTCAGCTATATAGCAGGAAAAATATTTGGTAAAATTGACATCCGAGAACATGGAAGTAAAAATGCTGGTGCAACCAATGTTTTTAGATTATTGGGCCTTAAAGCATTCTTGTTTGCATCATTTTTTGACATTTTAAAAGGTGTAGTTGCTGTTTTGTTGGTAAGGAATTTTCATCCAGACCAAGATCTATTAATTATTCTTTCAGCAGTTGCGGCCATAGTAGGACATAACTGGCCCATCTTTTTTGGTTTTAAAGGTGGTAAAGGAATCGCAACAACCATCGGGGTAATTTTTGGTCTACATGCACTATCTGCAATAATTGTTATGTTGACCATGGCAATCATAGTATACTTTACTAGATACGTATCCTTAGCTTCCCTTGTGGGAACATTACTTTTACCTATACTAATCTATAGATTCGTAGGCACAAATATCTATTACCTTATTTTTGCAATAACCCTAACTATTATGGCATGGTATAGGCATAGGGCCAATATCGTTAGACTATATAACGGAACTGAATCGAAACTAGGAGTGAAAAAAAAGGTTTAGGAGTGATATAAATTGCGCAAAGTTACAATAATAGGTGCTGGTGGCTGGGGAACAGCACTGGCAAACGTACTAGCTAAAAAGGGTTTTGATGTTCATTTATGGGCAAGAAGGCAAGAACTTTGCGATCAATTGAACACAACCAGAGAAAACGTTCAATATCTCCCAGGTGTACTTATACCTTCAAATGTTGTTTTTACTAACCATATTGAAGAGGCTGTTTTAAATAGTGAATTGGTCCTTTTAGCAACACCCTCAATGGTCATAAGGGATACCATCAAAGAGGTAGCTCCATTTTTAGGAGAAAAAACCGTTGTGGTATCAGCCATAAAGGGTTTAGAAGAAACAACCCTTTATAGGATGTCACAAGTAATAGCAGACGAGCTACCAAAAGGACACCCAATTGCAGTGTTATCAGGTCCAAACCATGCTGAGGAAGTGGGGCGAGATGTGCCCACAGCCACAGTTGTATCTTCCGAAAAAAGAGCAACAGCTGAGTTTGTTCAAGAAATCTTTATGAGTCCAAAATTTAGGGTCTACACAAATCCTGACATAATAGGTGTTGAATTAGGTGGAGCCCTTAAGAATATTATTGCTTTAGCTGCAGGTATAACTGACGGACTAAAGTTTGGTGATAACTCAAAAGCTGCCTTACTAACCCGAGGACTAACTGAGATAGCTAGGTTAGGTACTGCCATGGGTGCAGATTCCTTAACATTTTCTGGTTTAGCAGGGGTTGGTGACCTTATAGCCACTTGTACCAGTCAGCACAGTAGAAACTGGCGTTGTGGATATCAACTAGGACAAGGGCAAAAGCTAGATGATATTTTGAGGAGCTCAAAAATGGTGGTAGAAGGAGTTAGGGCCACCGCTGTGGCCCAAGCTCTTTCAGATAAATATGAAGTTGAAATGCCAATTTCTACACAGCTTTACGAAGTGTTATTTAATAACAAAGACCCTAAAACCGCAGTTATAGAACTAATGTTAAGGGGTAAAACCAATGAAATGGAAGAAGTAGTTATTAGAGATCGTGACAATTGGTAAAAGTCAAATAAAAAGCATGGAATCCTACGGGGATCCATGCTTTTTTGTTTTCCCAAACCCATTTTTTCTGTTCTTTTTTAAAGAGATTTGAATATAGATGATATGAAAGGACACATTTTAATGGCCGAAAATTCTATAATCATTGAATGAAGTAAGAAATGTAATATAAAAAATAAATAACAATAAAGATAGTAATATTAAAAAAAGATAGGCATATATATACAGTAAAAAGTGTTCATATCTTGTATTTATAAGGGAGGGAAAAACCTTGGCTGAATTTGATCTTTACAAAGATATCGTTGAAAGAACCGGTGGAGATATATACTTAGGAGTAGTAGGACCGGTAAGAACAGGTAAATCAACTTTCATTAAAAAGTTCATGGAACAACTTGTACTACCAAACATAGAAGATGAACATGAAAAAAACAGAGCCAAAGATGAGTTGCCACAAAGCAGTGGTGGTAAAACAATAATGACAACAGAACCTAAATTCATCCCAGAAAAAGCTGTTACAGTGGTAATAAGAGAGAACTTAAAAATGAAAGTGAAGGTTGTTGACTGTGTTGGATATACAGTTAGCAGAGCATTGGGTTATTCCGATGAAAGGGGAGAAAGACTTGTAAGTACCCCTTGGTTTGACGAAGAAGTTCCATTCCAACAAGCCGCTGAGTACGGTACAAAAAAAGTTATAACTGACCATTCCACCATAGGAATAGTTGTGACAACAGATGGCAGTATAACTGACCTTGACAGAAGTGACTATATTGAGGCAGAAGAGAGGGTGATTTCTGAGCTTCAAGAATTAGGCAAACCCTTTGTAATGGTACTTAACACCTCTGACGCAAATTCTGATTTCGCTTTAAAGCTTAGGGGCGAATTAGAAGAAAAGTACGGAGTTCCAGTTTTACCCATGAACATAGCTAAACTTTCAATCCATGACATCAACGCCATTTTAGAAGAAGCCCTTTACGAATTCCCAATCGTAGAAGTTAAAATCCAATTACCAAGATGGCTTGAGGTACTAGAAGGTGACCATTGGTTAAAGGATAAATTCACAAACATAGTTAAATCCATGGTTACAAAGCTAGATAAAGTAAGGGACCTTGACGGTGTTACAGAGGAAATCTCATTGGAAGAATATGTAAGCCGTGTATCCCTAGACGATGTTAACCTAGGAAACGGTGAAGCTAAAATAGTAATCGAGTGTCCAGAAGAACTATTCTATAAAGTAACATCAGAAAAAACAGGATTAGAGTTAAACGGTCCAGAGGATTTGCTTGCTCAACTGCAAGAGTTAGTTAAAATCCAAAAGGATTACACATCCATAAGGGATGCCCTACAAGAAGCAAGGGCTACTGGTTACGGTGTGGTTCCTCCTTCCTTGGAAGAAATGACCTTAGACCAGCCTGAAATCGTTTGTCATGGAAGTAGGTTCGGTGTGAAGCTACGGGCAAGTGCACCTTCAATCCATATGATCAGAGTGGATGTGGAATCAGAGTTCGCTCCTGTGGTGGGAACTGAAAAACAAAGTGAAGACCTTGTGAATTACATCGTTGACGAGTTCGAGGACAATCCAGAAAAAATCTGGGAGTCCAACATCTTCGGTAAATCCTTACATGATCTCGTTAAAGATGGAATCTCAAATAAACTTGGCAACATGCCACCAAGCGCAAGGGAAAAACTTCAAGAAACCCTTGAAAAAATCATCAATGAAGGCAGTGGCGGCCTAATAGCAATAATCCTCTAAGCTGTTGTTTATCAACAGCTTTTTTTTTTGCCTAAAAAAAGACCTTAAAGGATAAGTCCTATAAAGTCTCGTATGCATTTTGGTTTTGTTAGTGCAATATAGTGTGATAAAGACCTTCAACACTAACTTTCATATATTATTATGGATTTGTTAAATATGCATGTCTTAGAATATCCAGTGAAATCTCCTTAGCCTTTTCTAAAGGTAACTTGACACCAGAGGAATCATAAGGAAGGTACATAGACCAGAAAAGAATACCTTCAATAATATTATGAATGTGAAGATTAGGGTGTTCAATCTCTCTAATTTCACCCTTAGCAATATACCTCATAAGGCTATATTCAATCAAGTTATACAAACTTCTAATATGCTCATTATACCTATTTTCAACATCAGGTAACACCTTGGGATTATCGTTAATAATATTAAAAGCCACTTGATAATTAGCAACATAATCAAACAAAATAGACAACATATCAATAAAAGACTGTTGTGGATCTCCATCTTCAGTTTTACTACCAATCTTTGAAAAAAGCTCATCCACAATACTATTAAGGAGGTCTATTATAACATAGGTATCAATCTCCTTAATAGGCAAAGTAATATCCCTATCCAAATAATCTTTATCCAAAGTACACATCAGTACAAAATGAAGAATGGATTTTTTTCCACTAAAGAGATTATAAACAGTACCTGTACCAATATTTGCACGCTCAGCAATCTCTGAAACCTGAGTAGTATCATAACCCTTTTTAACAAGCAAAAAACCTGCAGCCTCATAAACAGCCCTTAGTCTTTGATCAGACATAATCGACACCTCCGAATGAACAATTCATTATCATAATATCATTTAACAATTTAAAAATCAACATAATAAGTGTCTTTATTCATTGTTAAACATTCCTGGAAATTAAATTAAAAAACTCATGAAAATCTATTGACAAAAGCTATGAAATAATGTAATATATATTTTGTTACAAAAGTCGGACTGTAGCGCAGCTTGGTAGCGCACTACGCTGGGGGTGTAGGGGTCGCAGGTTCAAATCC
>CAYYRM010000139.1:0-7078 GCA_964474005.1 uncultured Eubacteriales bacterium | reverse complement strand
TGGAGATGAGGGGTTCCATCCGGAGACAGCCCCTCCACGGGAGGAGGGTCATCTCATTCCTCTCTGTATGGGGAGATCATGGGTGGTCCCGGAGAAAGTCCCTGCGTGAGGCCGGCAGCCCCATGCAGGGATTTTGCTTTCCCCTATCATATCTGCAATTCCTGAAACTAAAGAACGTTTTAACTGACCAACTATGCTTTCAGTATCGAAAACCCTATTTGTACCGAAGATTTCCTTTAAGAAAGTTGCTGCATCCTTGACCCTAAATGAGAAAATACCAAATGCCCTAAGCCTGATCATACCAAACTCAGCATCCCTCATCATAATTGGGTTAGAAGTACCCCATTTTTGGTTGGTGAATTGTTTTGTATTTACGAAATAAACCTCCGCCTTAAATGGAGAATTAAATCCATACTTCCATGCCTTTAGCTTTGTTAGTACGGGCATATTGGCAGTGGATAGCTGGTATCTACCTGGTTCAAAAACATCAGCTATTTGTCCCTCGTTGACAAATACAGCCACCTGAGATTCCCTAACCGTAAGTTGAGCACCCATTTTAATTTCGTTATCTTTAACTGGGAAACGATAAACCATGGTATCAGTGGTATTATCGGTCCATTCAATTACTTCGATTAACTGACTCTTAATAAATTTCATTATCATATGTGTTTACCTTCTTTCTTTTAAATTTTGCTAGTTAATACTTATTCTAAAAATGTGTTAAATTTTCCTGCTAAATAAAAAAGATTAATGAAAAGTTAATCAAATAACAAGGTTTTGTGAATCTTACATAGAATTAATAAATTAGTAACCAAAGGAGGGAAAAAAATGACCTTTTCAATTGTAGGTTTTGATCCAAAGACAAAGGAACTGGGTATAGCCGTTCAATCTAAATTCATAGGTGTTGGGGCTGTGGTACCATGGGCAAAGGCAGGGATTGGAGCTGTCGCCACACAATCATATGCCAACACAACCTTTGGCCCTCGGGGGCTTGAGCTTTTAGAGCAAGGAAAAACTGCTCAAGAAGTGATGGATATTTTAATTGCAGCAGATGAAGATCGAGACAAAAGACAGGTGGGTATTGTGGACAAAAACGGTAATGTCGCAACATTTACAGGAAAAGGCTGTTTTGACTGGGCAGGGGGTATTACAGGGGAGAACTTCGCAGCCCAAGGTAATATTTTGGTAAGTGAAGCTACTGTTAAAGCCATGGCAACTACCTTTGAAAACACAGAGGGAAATTTGGCAAAACGCCTACTACTTGCCCTTGATGCAGGACAAGAGGCAGGGGGAGACTCCAGGGGAAAACAATCGGCAGCCATACTTATTGTAAGGGAAAATGGGGGCTATGCAGGGTTCAATGATCGGGCAGTGGATTTGAGGGTGGAAGATCATAAAGATCCCATTAAAGAGCTAATTAGAATTATCATATCCATAGCCTTTATTTTGGAGATCCTGCTTTAGGTGAAACCTTAGAGGTGGATAAAAGCATAAGGGAAATACTAACACTTAAGCTTTCGGAACTTGAATTACTTTCATCAGATGACGTAACTGACGAAAAACTCCATAAGGCTATAAATACCTTTATAGAAAAAGAGCATTTTCAAGCTCGGATAAAACCTAAGGGGTACGTTGATAGGGGTATATTAGAGCATCTCAAGATTCAAGGGAAAAGATTATAGTGCTAATTTAAAAAGACTCATTTTTGCAATGAGTCTTTTTGTTTTTGAAGCAATAATTATTGTAACATTATTGTAATATTTATGTAATATTTTGTTGGGATAATTGAATTATAGGAATTGGTGGGGGAGGAGTACCTATGGGATTCTTAAAAGGGGTTGTGTTTTTTTTACTGACCATTCTATTTATATTTATATATGTCAATGGAGGGAGTACCATGGGAACTAAGGTGTACTCTCATGAAAAGATATGGGTCTTGGTGCCACTTTTTATTTTAATAGTACTAATCTCAGTGGATGTCTATAAAAGGACAGACAATTTAGCCAGATTATTATTAAATAATCTGGCTGTGGACAAAGGGACATTTAAAAGGAAGCTACAATTGGGTCTTAAAAAGTTCTTTGGTTATAAACTAGTTTGGGTGGCTCTTTTAATAATGTTTATCTTTACTTCAATGATATATAAACCAACGATGTTTACATCTGAAATTTACCGTACCAGCGTAACCTACACACCTGACCATCAATGGGATAAAGATCCTAGCCCTTCATTAAAGCACCCATTTGGATTAACACCAAGGGATTTGGATTTGCTAATGCTTTTAGTGTATCAAACCAGATCAGCATTTGAAATACCACTTAAGTCAGTGGCTGTTAGTATGGTAATTGGTATAATGATGGGTTCCATAGCAGGATATTTTAAAGGAGCTGTTGATAATGTGTTGATGTGGTTTGTTGAAACCATATTAGCATTTGTTCCTTTTATGGTTTTATTGGTTATGGTGACAATAATGAACACTACTGCTGTAAGAATACTCACATATGCGGTTTTAGGTGGTAGTACATTGGCAAAAATAGTACGCAGTGAAATGTTGAGTATTGGAAGTAGGGAATTCACCCAGGCCGCTAAGGCCATGGGGTGTAGTGAATTTGAAATTATCTTTAAACATCTTCTTAAAAACTGTACATCTAACATATTAGTTCACACCACTAATTTTTTAGCCCAAGTAATTATCTATGAATCCAGCTTGGCTTTCCTAGGCTTAGGAGGTGTGGGCTGGGTACAAATCATGGGAGATATATTTAGGCTAGATGGAATCAATGCCTTTAGGCACTATCCTTGGACTGCCATTTATCCAGGATTGTTTATATTTCTTCTTATTGCATCTATCTTTACCATAGGTGAAAGTCTAAGAAGGGCATTGGAGGTGAAGGAAGGTGCTTAAAAAAATAATTATTACTTTGCTATTTATTGCAATTAATGCTACAAGTTTAGTTTATGCACTTGATGTAAAGGATAATGAAATTCATAGATATGATTGGTCTGTGGAAACAGATTACATTATAGAATATTATCCCACTAGGAAAGCTAATATCAAAGAAAACAGCGGTGATTTGTATGTAACATGGTGGGATATTGAAAATATCCCAGGAAGCAAGGAGTGGTATTTCACATATTATTTAGGGTTTGGTCCCATGGGTGAAATTACTAAACAAATAAAGCTAGACAAAAAATTCAAATCACAAGTCCCCATAGATTTTGGGGTTTGGCAAGACGAAATATATGTAATAGTCACAGAAGTTATTGGAGAAAGAAACCTTAGGTTACATTTATATAAGTATAGTTTAGAAGGTGACCTCCTTGCCACTAAGGTCATGGATGAGAGGCAATTTTACGATATCCGTGATCTTAAAGTAGAAATAAATAACGGTAAAATCTATCTAGCTATTTCAGCATATGACAAAGATAGAAATGTTATAGGGGATCTGGAAATACGTGATCTTGATGGAGATATTATTGATCTAAAGACCTTTTATAATTACGAGGTTTCCAATGTAAGGACCCTTCCTTATTTAGATTTAACAATAGGAGATAAAGGAAATATTGGGATAGCATTTAAAGTTGAGGAAAATGTGTTTTTATCAACAGTTACAGATGATGGAGTAATAACTAGAATAGTCAGTCAAGCACCATATAGGATTGGAATCCACTCACAAAATACCACATATATGCGAGAAATTGGACCACAGTTAGCCGTAGATTCCATGGGAAGGCTTCATATGGTTCATACCTACTTATCAGGGGGAGCCTTTACAATACTAAATGTTATATATCTACGCTTTAGTCCAGAGGGACAGAAAGAGTATGAGACCATGGTGACAACTGGTTATTCGGTTCAACATTTTCCAACCATCCATATTGATAAAGATGATAATATTTATGTAGCCTGGGAAGATGATAGGGATGGTCATGTGGAAGGGTATTTTTCCAAATATGATAGCAGGTTTAATAAAATAATATCAGAGCAGAGGATAACTTGGGAAAAAAGATATACTAAGTTACCACAAATTATTACCGATGAAGAAGGTGGTATCCATGCATTTTATTATCGGTCTTACGGCACTAGGTACCAATCTTTACGATATCGCAATAATGTAACACCAACACCTGTTTCCATTTGGCATAGAATTGGCATAGATCCCTATGGTGAGGGGGGCTTACTTCAACAGTTTGTGTACTTCATTTTTGTGACCAGCATATACTCCATAGTAGATATTTTCAAAAATGGTTTGCTGATTTTGGCTATTCTCCTTACTTTAGCTATTTTGAATCGTATAGGTCTACTCTATATATTACAACAATCCCCTTATAAACTAATGGGTATAGTTATCTTAACATTATATCTGTTACTACCTGCTCAAAGTTTTTATACGGTTCCAAGTATTTTGGTGGATAATGGTTATTATTTGCTGGCTGCGTTGTTTGTAAGTATTAACACATTGGGATTATTAAAATGGTCTAAGCTTACACCCAGCTCGTCTATGAATATATTAATAGGTATGGTTATATGGTGTTTTGGATATTTTTTTATATCAAACTATCCAGTGGTAGTGGATACTTTTCTAATATAACAGGCTTTGACATATTGACAGGATTGGGATATTATAAAAGAAAAATTGTTAGGTGATATGAATGTCAGAAAAAAAGAATAATAAAAAGCAAAAGATAACCAAAGAGGAACTCAAATTTAAAGAATGGAAAAACTATAATAAAGAAGTACAAAATAACAACAAATCCAATGAAAATATTATGTATCATGGGGAAGTAAAAGGTAAACGTTGGGGATGGTAGTTGGGTTATGAGATATGGGAAATTGGTTGTGGGAAAATTAAAGGGAAAGCTTTTGGCTTTCCCTTTTGATTACATATTTGTATCCTTATGATGGCTAACACTGTGCACTAGACCAGTTTTATGATCCAGCTCCTCTTCTTCTTTAACCATTTTTATACTATGATGAACTTCCCAACTAATTAGTAATGAAATAATAACATGCAATACTATAATTACACCAACAATTGCTAGATCTTTATATTCCCTGATGGTGATTAAACGGAAAATCTCTGCGGCTAGGTAAAATTGAAGTCCCATGGCAATCCCTCTACCCAATCTAATTCTTATATCAGTGGAGCTCTTATTGAATTTTAAACAAAAGAATTTAATAAGTGCAACGATACCGACGTAAACAATAACAGCAGCTCCCATTAACTCTAAAACAACAATCAAGATCTTTGTAAGATCTAATACAAAGTGGTGCAAAACATCATATAATGCTTCCAAAACAATTCCTTCTTTCTTTTTATTATCGAAATAAATTACAAACCCTATATTACTCTTACGTGAAAAAAAGTTCAAGGGGTAATATATTAATAAATTATTAATTTTACCTTGACTAGCTGGACAGTAGCATAACTATTAAAAACTAATTGGCATCGGAAACTCACGGAAATTGTCTATCTAGGGCTTACTGCTGGGTATTTTGAAGATAAATTAAAAAATATGACCCAGCATCAGTTCCATAATTAATTAGAAGGCCTCCGACGCAGCATGTAGCAAATAATAGAAGTTTCAGTGGTTAAACAAAGGACTACAAAAAAGAGCCACCATATCCGAGAAGATCAGTGAAGATCTGTGGCTAAGCAATTGCCTTTGCCCTTAATCTAGGTCAATCCCAACGCTAAAGCATTGGGCTACATGGGTGGTGGAGGCTACCAATCCTCTTTTAATCCTGCCGATCCGTGGCTATTTCCTTAAGACCCAGCATCAGTTCCATAATTAACTTCAATCCCTACGACCCAGCATGTAGCAATAAATAGAAGTTTCAGTGGTTAAATATTGGACCAACAAAAAGAGCTACCATATCCGAGGAGAACAGTGAAGATCCGTGGCAAATTATAAAAGACCAATTCATTTAGCAAAAAGTAGTTGTATCTATGATAAGCTGATAACAGAGTTAATAATCAATTCCCATAAGGGTTAAAATATTAAAAAGAGGTGATTTTATGGTAGAGAATTTTAAGACTGCCACCTTTGGTTTAGGATGATTTTGGGGCCCAGATGCCCAGTTTGGGTATCTAGATGGTGTTATATTGACAAAGGTTGGCTATGCAGGTGGCACCAAGGAAAATCCCACATATAGGGAAATGGGTGACCACACTGAAACCATACAGATAATTTATGATCCCAGGGTAATAACCTATGCAGATTTAGTGGAAAGCTTCTTTTTATTTCATACACCCACAAGGAAATTAAATACTCAGTATAGATCAGTAATCTTTTACCATGACAATGAACAAAAGGACATAGCCATAGGGATAAGGGATAAACTAGAATTAAGTAGAAATGTCGAGTTTGTTACAGATTTTGAACCTTATACTGAATTTTACTTAGCAGAATTTTACCATCAGAAGTATTATTTACAAAATGATGACAGTGCCATGGAGCTACTAAAAGCAAAATACAGCTCACCTGAAGAATTTTTAAATTCTCCAAAGATTACTAAACTCAATGGGGCAATTGCCTTAGACCCAGTGGGATTTGCTAAAATTTTAGAAAATGGGGACTAAAGACTTTATGGAAAATCCATAGAGTCTTGTTTTTTTACATTTTTAAACAGGTTTTTATGTCAAAATGAAGAATAAGAATATAGGAGAGATGAATATCTAATACATTGGGGAGGTAAAAAAATATGAATGATATTTTTGCTAAGTTCAAGTTTTGGCTACAGTTTATTGGCTGGTTTAATATTGTTTTAGGTGTAATTTCTGCTTTAGTTGGTTTTTTTACCGTACTAATAATAGGAGCTATCCCAGGAGCCATTTCAGTTTTTTTAGGGGTTAAGCTTTTAGAAGCAGCTGGATATGCAAATACAATAGCTATCCACGGTGATGATGAGTTTAAGTATGATACAGTTGGTTTTATTCAAGCCCTTTATACTTATTTTAAAGTGTCAGGGATAACAATAATGATAAGCATAGGACTAACCATTGTTTCTTCATTTATATTAGCATTTTACTTACTTACCCAATAGGGTAGGTGAAGCCACGGATTAGGTGCCTCC
>CAYYRM010000138.1:0-7136 GCA_964474005.1 uncultured Eubacteriales bacterium | reverse complement strand
ACCTTGACCTGTGGCGATTGTTTCAACAAAACCACTAAGTGACATGTTATTGTTTTGAAGATTAGGTATTATTTCTGATAAAGCAGTGAAATGGCTTGGTGAAACCACTGCATACCACAGCGAATCAAAAACTAACGTAGCATTAAAACCTAGGTTATTAAGCTCACCAATTTTTTCTTGAATAAATTCTAAGTCGTTACTACTATAAACTGGAAGCACATTTATATTACCAGCCCTTCTAACCTCAAAACTTTGATTTCCACTTAATTGACCTACTGAATATGTGTCTACACCATCAGTAAGCCTTAAATATGTATTAACATCCGTGGAAAGTGTAACATTTGTTCTAGCGGTACTCCCAAAATAAAGACCTACTCTAATTTCACGCTCAGATGCTTCCACCAATTGAAGACCGCTACCTGTAGGCAAAATTGAACTGCAAATAAAAAGTACGACGAGAGTTAAAGTTATTTTACTGATTAATTTACCCTTCATAATATTTACTCCTCCCACTGATTGAAAAAATGATTTTGTTATATATAAATTCGACATGATTCTTGTTAATCCTGCTTGTTTTGATAAATTACTATGGATTAGCAGACGGCAATTTATTGTATTTATGGAATAAAAGTGTTATTTACTTTAAAGCCATAATTCAGTATGAAAGACTTGATGGGTGTTACTTCTTTTTGCTACCATCTAATAAATTCAAAGACCAGCTGTTAACCATAATTGATTAACAAGCTGGTCCTAATTATTTAGTAACTAATTCTTTTTATCAGAGTTATTGCTGTTTCGGTCTTTATTACTGTTGTTTCCATTGTTACCGTTGTTACCATTGTTACCGTTGTTGCCATTGTTACCGTTGTTGCCATTGTTACCGTTGTTGCCATTGTTACCATTGTTGCCATTGTTACCGTTGTTGCCGTTGTTGCCATTGTTACCATTGTTGCCATTGTTACCGTTGTTGCCGTTGTTGCCATTGTTACCGTTGTTGCCGTTGTTGCCGTTACTATTTTGATTTTCTTGTTTCTTCTGCTCTATTTCGTTTTTTTTCTGTTCTCTCACGTAATTTAAAGTTTCTTCAACATTTGCTCCCCTTTGCTCCATAACCTCTGCAATGCTTTGATTTTTAATCTGTTCATTATCTAGCTCAATGCCTTTATTTTTCATGGCATTTGAAATTAGATTTTTTGCAGTTGATAAACCATTGATTTGGCCTTCTTCCCTATCCTTTATGGTTGCTGGGATTACAAATGTGGCAATTTCAATTCCGCGAGACTGGAAAATTTCCTTAACGTTTTTTTCAATGTTTTGGTCTAACCTATTATTTGAGTTATCATCTAAAGATATTGTGCTTAGGATTATGTTCTTCTTGTTCTCTAAATAGCCCATTTCATCAATCAGTATAATTACCGTTTCTAGAGCTTCTTCAATACTCTTACCTGACAGATCGGTTAGTTTTAATAGCTCAACTCCTTTAGCATTTAACCCATTAGTTTCAACAACCATATCATTATTATCAATGGTTAATTCAATTGACGGGTTTACATCTAAAGTGATATATCCATACACATAATTTGAATTTGAGTTAAAAAAGATCTGTCCTAAACCCAAAGTCAAAATCAGAGTAGCCACTAAAGGAATTATGATATGCAGTTTAGGTTTTTCTTTGGTTAGCAATATTTCGTCACCTATTTCTGCGTCGGGATATTTTCTTTGAGGGAAATTTACGAAATCTCCACCCTCCACAAGGAAGGTTAATTTCCCTTTGTATTTAGAAATTAGTACTCCTTTTACTTTCATGTTCTCCCCCCTTATAGGTATTCCTTGAGATATTGGAAATCGTTAGCAAGTATAATACTTAATACAATGATGTATCTCCTATGTCTTTCTAAGGTTTTGCGGTTGGTACCTGTTAATAATTCAATCTCTTTGATAGGTAGTTGTCTTTTTGTTTTAACTTTCTCCATAAGAACAGAATTAGATACAATTGTTTTAGCTAATTTAAGTAAAGACTCCCTTGTATCCTTATGCTTGGGACTATTTTCAACTAACTGACCAAATTCTATGTTATACTCACGTAAAATTAACGAAAGCTCCGTAATCTCTTCTCTTAGCAATGCCTTTCTATCAGTATCTTCATGATTCAATATGGCTTGTTTAGCCTCAACCATGGCTAATCCACTTGAGTCATTATCATCAGTTTCCAAATCTGAAAAGGGAATATCGTATCTCTTTTTTCTAAAATGGTCAATTAGCCTTCCCCTAATAACAGTATGACAAAAGGAAGTAAAAGAAGCACCTTTGTGAGTATTGTATTTATCAATGGCTTCATCGATGGCTGATAGGCCAATACTATATTCATCATCACTTTTGGAAAGATATTTTCCCGTCAATTTATAATAGACTCTAGAGATAAGATTAACATTGTCCTCAATGATATGGTTTCTGTCTTGTGCTATATCTGCTTCTTTTTTTAAATCAGGCACCAATGTCACCTCTCTTCTTAAATAATTCGAATCAAATCGCATATTTTGTAGGGTACTTAGCGAAATAATCTAAACAAAATACTAAGAATTAATGAAATAATTATCATGGTTGTGATGGGAAAGAAAATAGTTGTATTCTCACCCCTATAAATAATATCCCCAGGTAAACGGAACAAAGGTGGGAACTTCCCCCCAAAATTTAGGTAAACACCTATAAGTAGAATTACTACACCTAGAATTATCAAAGGTTTACCATTACCCATTGTCATCATCCTTTTGCTTAAATTTATCTATTTTTCCCACATGCCTATAACCCTTTTCTGTTACAATTCTACCCCGAGATGTTCTATTTATTAGACCTATTTGTAAAAGGTATGGTTCATAAACATCTTCAATGGTTGTTACCTCTTCACTAATGGTTGCCGCTAAACTTTCAATACCCACAGGCCCACCATCATAACAATCAATCATGGTTTCTAATATATTTCGGTCTGTTTTATCTAGGCCAATATCATCTATTTCCAATAGTTCAAGGCCTGCCTTGGCTGTTTTTAAATCAACAACCCCTTGTCCTTTAACCTGAGCATAATCCCTCACCCTTTTTAAGATACGGTTAGCTATGCGGGGTGTCCCCCTTGACCTTCGGGCTATTTCATAAGCTCCTTCGCTTTCTATCATTAGATTTAGAATGTTACTGGCACGCTTTATTATTTCCACCAATTCATCCACTTGGTAAAATTCTAGTCTGGACACAACACCAAACCTGTCTCTAAGAGGTGATGACAGGGAGCCTGCCCTTGTGGTTGCACCAATTAGTGTAAAAGGAGGTATGTCTATTCTAACAGATTGAGCTCCAGGCCCCTTGCCTAACATGATATCCAATGCAAAGTCCTCCATGGCAGGATATAAAACTTCTTCAACTACTCTGTTAAGTCTGTGAATTTCATCGATAAATAGCACATCAAAAGGCTGTAAACTTGATAAGATAGCAGCTAAGTCCCCAGCCCTTTCTATGGTAGGACCAGATGTTATTTTAAACCCTGCCCCTAATTGATTAGCGATGATATTTGCTAAGGTTGTTTTTCCTAAGCCAGGCGGTCCATATAACAGTACGTGATCTAAGGATTCTTTCCTTTGTTTAGCAGCTTCAATGAATATTGATAAATTCTCTTTAACCTTTTTTTGTCCTATGTACTCATTTAAATCTTTTGGGCGTAGGGAGGTTTCTATGTTGTCATCAATTTGAATATTGGCTGATACTATTCTGCCTTCCATTTTATCTTCCTCCTATGCCCTTATCTTTTAAAACTTGTTTTATTATATTCCCTAAATTGGTTTCTCCCTCATCCACAAGGTCTTTTACGTTTTTCTCGACCTCATTACGTTTGAATCCTAACCCCACCAGCCCTTCCAAAGCTTGCATAATAAGATTTGCCGATGTTTGGGTGCCTACACTATATTGCAGTTGCTCCATTTGTACTTCCTGTTTGAATTTATCTTTGAGTTCTAAAACCATCCTTTGAGCTGTCTTTTTACCTATGCCAGAAACTTGGGTAAAAATAGCATAATCCTCGGATTGAATTGCTGAGATTATTTGATTTAGTGATAACTGATTTATAACTGCCAAAGCTATTTTAGGACCTATACCAGATACAGTAATACATTTTTTAAACACTGATAATTGCTTTTCATCCACAAAGCCATAAAGAGTTATCCCATCCTCTTTAACATGCTGATATGTATGTAGAAAAATCTCATCTCCAACATTGGCTAATATGGTTACAGAAGGCACAAAAATTCTGTAACCAATGCTTCCACAATCGATCACTAAACTATCTTCTTCTAATTTATACAATATTCCTTTTACGAACGCTATCATTTTAAAACCCCCTGTAATGAGACACTATTTAAACTTGAGAAATTTTTATGGCAAATGGCTATTGCAAGACCGTCAGCCGCATCATCGGGCTTAGGCAATTCTTTAAGGTTTAATAAAGTTTTTGCCATTAACTGAACTTGTTTCTTAGTAGCCCGACCATATCCCACAACCCCTTGTTTTACTTGTAATGGAGTATATTCATAAAGGGGAATTTCATTTTTTAAGACCGTATATAGTATCACGCCCCTAGCCTGGGCTATGGAAAAAGCTGTTTTTGTGTTCTTGTTAAAAAAAAGTTCCTCCACTGCTACAACATCGGGTTGATATAATTCTAAAAGTTTATTTAAAGAGTTCGCTACACATAATATTCTATTGCTATAACTTAGGGTACTTTCAGTTGTTATAGTACCGTAATCAATGGCTTTTAGTTGCCTGTGCTTATTCTCTATAATTCCAAATCCAACTATCGCTAAACCGGGATCAATTCCCATAATTCGCATATCTATCCCCTCCTTTTATAATTCTATACCAAACTTATGTTTTGGGCAATAAAAAAGTGAAGTGGGTAGACTTCACTTTTTTTAAACTTTTTAGTTTTAAATTTAATAGTTCCCTGAGTAAGCCTCAATTAAATCCAGTAAACGCTGATAGGTATTAAATGGCTCTTCTTCTTTAATAATATCCACAAGGTCACCTGACACAGATAAATTATCAAATATGAAAATTGGTTGGCCATGTACAGGCTCTCTATCAAAGATGGCAATGTTGTTTCTAAAAATTCCGATATATAAACTTAAATCTTCCATTTTTATTCCTTGGGTAAACTGAGCCTTGTACTGTTCATCTAAAAACAACACATCTTCTTCTAGTTCTTTAATAATTTCACCATTAGCTGGATGACCTTGATAAAAAATTAGATGTTTATCTTCTAATATCACAAATATACTGTCATCAGAACAGATGTCACATTTATCCACTGTATATTCTACAACCACTAGATCCTTTGTAAACAATTTGATGGGATCCTCGTTTGGTCCTAGCTGTTCACTTAGGTAATCCTTTAAAAATGCTTTAAGTGTTGGTTGAGTTGGGTTGTTTAATGACCTTATATCCAAGTATAACTTTTCATTTACAATCTCAGTGGGGCAATGTAAACATTTTTCTAATACCACCAGTTCAGTATCATCGTTTAAATACACCCATTCCAGTAGGGGGTTAACATTTGTTGGGGTTACGGTGTTAGATCTAAAAATTAATGCTGCAAAAACAATGATAAGCAGAACTAACATGCTAGAAAGTGTAGCGATTATTAACTTAATTGTATTATTTTTGTTATTTAACATATAAATCACCCTGCAGGGTATTATTTCCACAGGGTGATGGATTATACTATTTAGCTAACAAAATTTGAAAATAAATTTTGAACATCTCCATGATCTTCCAACACTTCCATAAGGTTTTCCATTACTTCCACATCTTTACCCTCTAGTCTAATGGTGTTTTGTGGGAGCATGGTTATTTCCTCAACCACAAAGTTATATCCTGATGAATTTAGACTATCTTTCACAGACTCAAAATTCTCAGTATCTGTTATTACCTCAATACTATCCTCTTCAATTTTTACATCCAAGGCCCCTGCCTCTAAAGCTTCAAGAATAAATTCGTCTTCATCTATATCATCTGTCTTTTCTATCACCAGTAGACCCCTTCTGTCAAACATCCAGGCTACACATCCTGATTCACCTAAGTTACCTCCATTTTTAGCGAAGATATGCCTTATTTCGCCCGCAGTTCTATTTCTATTATCTGTTAGTAATTCAAGCATTATGGCAACACCACCTGGTCCATAACCTTCATAGATAATTTCCTCGTAATTACTTCCCTCTAGTTCTCCTGCACCCCTTTGCATTGCTCTCTTTATGTTATCTGAGGGCATATTGTTTAATCTGGCTTTTTGAATAGCCAGTCTCAATTTAAAATTGGCCTCAGGGTCAGATCCTCCATGTTTAACTGCTACCATAATTTCCTTGGCAATCTTTGTAAATATCTTTCCACGCTGTGCATCAGCTCTACCTTTTCTATGTTTGATGTTAGCCCACTTAGAATGGCCAGCCATTTGATTCTCTCCTTTCAATAATAAACCATTATTTTTACCATTTTTTATTTTAACATAAAGTCTATATTTTAACCAGCCATTAACATAAAGGCAAAATCGTCACAGTTGATGGTTTTTATTTAAATTGAAAACATCTTTGTTTAAAAATTTTAAAAATCACTTATAAAATGAAAAAACCTACACGGGGATGTAGGGTTTTTCGGGGGTTTAGTTTTGTTGGTAATTACATTATACTACAGAAATATTACCTTAACGTTAACCAAACCTTACAAATTTATTACATGTTTAATTTGCCATATTCCTTGTATTGTGCAAAGCCTTTACGCTTATGTTCTGAAATTCTATACATTTTTTGAACTTTTTCTACCAATTCTGGGTTTCCTTCACCTGTTTTGATGTATCTGTCGACATCAGCATACTTTAATCCCATTTCTTCTTCATCGGTTTGACCTTCCCAAAGTCCTGCAGATGGTGGCTTATTTATTATTTCATAAGGTATTCCCAATTCTTCTGCCATTGCAAAAACTTCTGTAACAGTTAAATCAGAAATTAGGTTTACGTCGCAAGCACCATCACCATGTTTAGTAAAATATCCAAGAATTATTTCAGTTCTGTTACCAGTGCCTAAAACCAAAGCATCATTGGTTTG
>CAYYRM010000137.1:0-7143 GCA_964474005.1 uncultured Eubacteriales bacterium | reverse complement strand
ACTGGGTCAATCTGGGAACATTGTTTTGGGTTTTAAAGGTCAAAACATTAGTCTCTCAGATTTACTCAGTTTATTTTGTGTGTACTTTTTGCTTGTCTGAAAGCTATAGGTTGTGAGTATTTATACATTAATAAATCTTGCATTAATTACTCTTTTAACTGAAAGTTTTTCTGGTCCGAAGTTTATGAGCAATCCTAATTTTAAATCTGTAATTTTAAGATAATTATTAAGTTGCGCGAAGTGATCAGGTTGGAACTTTTGAGTACTTTTTATTTCAACAATGACACGGTTTTCTACTACTAAATCTGTGTAAAAAACACCAATTGATTTATTGTGAAAGAAAGCTTCGTATGGTTTTTGTGTTTCTACTTTTAAATTTCTTTCTTCTAGGGCTATAATTAATGCTCTTTCATATAATTTTTCTAGTAGTCCATAACCTAATGTGTTGTATACTTCATAGGCGGCTTTGATAATATCACTAGATAATTCTCTATACAAAAAATTCATCATCAACCCTCCAAACTTTAAAAAGGCTTTATAAACATTAACCTCTCAGATATGCTCGTTTTATATTCTGGCCATATTAGGTCAAAAGCTATAGGTAATTCAAACTGGGTCAATCTGGGTACATTGTTTTAGGGTTTTAAAGGTCAAAACATTAGTCTCTCAGATTTACTCAGTTTATCTTGGGTGCGTTTTGTTCTGTCCAGGGGCTCTCGGTTTATATAGTGAAAATCATATTAGGTCAAAGGCTCTCGGTAAGGATTAAATATGTTTTTACTAATAGTTTTATAGGTTTTGTTGTTTTAACCGAGTGATTTTGACTTACTTTTTGGCAGTATGTAAACAGGGAGAATTATGACAGAAATAGGGAGCAGTGCGTTAACTGGGTCAATCTGGGATCATTGGTTTTGGGTTTTAAAGGTCAAAACATTAGTCTCTCAGATTTACTCAGTTTATCTTGGGTGCGTTTTGTTCTGTCCAGGGGCTCTCGGTTTATATTCTGCTTACCATATTTGTCATAGGCTCTCGGTAAAGATTAAAAACTTTATATATGATTTATTGGTTTTAAACCGAGAGATTTTGACGTTCTTGGTTTACAGTATTTAAACAGGGAGCTTTATGACAGAAATTAAGAGCTGTATTTAAACTGGGTAAATCTGAGAACAATGTTTTAGGGTTTTAAAGGTCAAAACATTAGTCTCTCAGATTTACTCAGTTTATCTTGGGTGTTTGGTTCTGTCCGGGGGGTTTATATTCTGCTTACCATATTTGTCAAAGGCTCTCGGTAAGAATTAATGCATACTTAAACACCTTTTACCAGACTGCTATTGCGCCGTCTGTTCTTTTCTCTGTTCCTCCCATTAAAACCGCTGTTTTAGGGTCTCTCCATATGATTTGCCCTCTTCCGAAGCTTCCTTCATTGGGGGCTATTTCAATTTGATGACCTTTGGCTGCTAGCCCTTTTACGAGGTGGCTTGGCATTGATTGCTCCACTAAAACTGTTTTATCCTTTTTCCATTGCCATCTTGGAGCGTCTAAGGCAGCTTGTGGATTTAGCTTAAAGTCAATGGTGTTCATAATTACCTGCATATGCCCCTGTGGTTGCATAAATCCACCCATAACCCCAAATGGTCCAATGGGTACATTATCCTTTGTTAGAAATCCTGGAATAATGGTATGGAATGTCTTTTTATTGGGGGCAAGGGCATTGTCATGCTTTGGGTCCATGAAGAAGTTATGGCCACGATTTTGAAGGGCGATACCTGTTCCAGGTACCACAAGACCTGATCCAAAGCCCATATAGTTGCTTTGTATGTATGAAACCATGTTACCTTCTTCATCTGCTGTGGCTAGATATACAGTTCCACCCTTTGGTGGTTCCCCTGCTTCAGGGAGCATAGCTTCATCTGTGATTAATCCCCTTCTCATTTTTGTATACTCTTCTGATAATAGCTTATCAACGGTGGTTGTCATGGATTCAGGTTCAGTTATGTACTTAAAACCATCTGCAAATGCCAATTTCATTGCCTCAATCTGCTTATGTAATGTATCCACACAGTCACGATGGGAAAAATCAAACCCTTTGACAATGTTTAATGCCATAAGTGCCACCAGTCCTTGGCCATTGGGTGGTATTTCCCAAACTTCATAACCACGATAATTGACACTGATAGGTTCCACCCATTTGGGCCAATAGCTTGCTAAATCTTCTTTACTTAAAAAGCCTCCATATTCTTTAGAAAAAGCATCTATTTTGTCAGCTAATTCCCCTTGGTAGAAATCTTTTGCTCCCGATTCTCCAATTGCGCGTAAAGTTTTAGCATGACCAAGAGATGACCAAACTTCACCTACTTCAGGTGGTCTACCCTTTGGTGCAAAGGTTTCAAACCAATGCTTAAACTCATCTCCTTTTAATTGTGCTTTAAACACTTTATAAGCATTTTTCCAAAAATATGCCACTGTGGGGGATAAAGGATATCCTTCTTCAGCATACTGGATTGCAGGGGTAAGAACATCCATTAAAGGGAGCTTCCCAAACTTTTGTGAAAGTTCTGCCCAAGCGGCAGGGACACCAGGGACTGTAACTGGGATCCAGCCAAACTTAGGAATCTCTTCATATCCCATTTTTTTAACTGCTTCTATGGAAATGGAGCTGGGCGATGGTCCACTGGCATTTAATCCATGTAATTTTCCCTTTGTCCATACTAAAGCAAATGCATCTCCCCCAATGCCATTGGCAGTGGGTTCTACCACTGTAAGGCATGCAGCAGTGGCTATGGCAGCGTCAATGGCATTTCCACCCTTTTTCAAAATATCTAAACCTACCTGTGCAGCCAGTGGTTGTGAAGTGGCAACCATTCCTTTTTTACCATATGTCACCATTCGCTGTGATGAATAAGGATACTCATTAGTAAAATCCAATACCATAGCAATACCTCCTTAAATATTAAATCTACTTAGTACCTAAATACCTATAATTAAAAAATTTAATAACCTGCTAAATGCCAGAAAAAGGCTCATAATGTCATTTTACCACTATTGCCTAGAAAATGTTTGGAGATTCAAAGTTCTGCCCCTCAATGCTAATTATTTCCTCAATGGGGATTACTGTGTCATCGGTCATAATAACAACCCGCTCATATTTGTCTATCTTTTTAGACGTACCAGTTACAGTAACATATACCCCGCCATTTTTCTTTGCATCTGGTTGAAAGTAGGTGATTGCGATTTCAGGATTTTCTTTAATCCTATCTGCTAGGATTTGCAAGCTATGGTTTAGGATGTCCTTAGTATATTGGTCCAGTTCTACTCTTTGGTCTGTTAATCTTGCAGTTTCTTTGATGGCAGAATCATAGCCCGTTAGGGCAGCGAATGGGGAAAACTGAGCTGCTCGATTAATGGCTGACATCGGAGGGCGTTTCGAAGAGACATGGCGCGGTAGATTGATGATGTCATCGTATTTTCCTGTCATGCCTTATGCCCTCCAATCTGCTTGTTTCGGTCTTTTGTGGTAGCCCCTTCTTGCAGATTCATACCCTTTAGAACAGCATTTTTGCCGTATTTCTTTTTTATCTGAAGCATTGTTTTCTGAATCTTTTTTTCTCGTGCAAGCTGGGCTTCTTCTTCCTCTTTTTTCATGTTTAAAGTGTTGTAGTCTGTAAAAAGATCAAGCTGTTCATGTTTATCTTGTTTTTGGGCATTTGCTTCATCTACAACATGATTGGCTGAGATGTTGATTCTCCTGACCAGGAGATTTTTATCAACGATGCGCTCAAATAACTCTGTGACGGCATCAATGATTAACCTTGTAGAGGATGTCTGTCTACCAAGATTTGTGGTTCCATGTGCAGATTTCGGAACAGCACGTCCATAGTGATCAGTGGTTATCGCCCCGTCATATGATTTGGATATTTTAGAATCTGACAGATTTTCAATATCATAACCAACTGTCAAAACAAGCTGGTCTGTCACAAGCCTTTTGTCCACTAAATCAAGTACAAGCAAGTCCGTCATTTCCCGAACAACTAGCTTCGCTTTGTCAAAGGTATAGGCAGATTGCAACACTTGTCCCGATCCAATGCTGTTTGTGCTTGGCTTATATGCTTTAATATCAGCAATGGTACATGGTTCCCATCCCCATGCGTGGTCGATTAACAACTCGGCATTGACTCCGAACAACTTATACAGTAAATCTTCATTGTGATAATCGGATGCTTTACCCAGAGAGCATCTGGCAATATCTCCCATGGTATATAGACCTTGTTCCTCCAATTTTTTCGCATAACCTCTGCCAACACGCCAAAAGTCTGTAAGGGGCCGGTGTGACCACAGCAAATGACGATAACTCATTTCGTCAAGTTCGGCTACCCTCACTCCGTTTTGATCCGCTGGGGTTTTCTTTGCCAGAATATCCATGGCGATTTTAGAAAGGTATAGGTTTGTACCAACTCCAGCTGTTGCAGTAATACCTGTAGTTTTAATGACATCCAGAATCATTTTCGACGCAAGTTCACGGGCTGAAGGGTTATAGGTGTTCAAGTAATTGGTAGCATCAATGAATACCTCATCAATGGAGTACACATGAATATCTTCAGGGGCGATGTGTTTCAAGTAAATATTGTAAATCTGTGTACTGTACTCTATATAGCGTGCCATTTGAGGCTGAGCTACAATATAGTCAAGGGCGATACTGGGTGAGGATTTTAATTCAGAATCGTTGAAGGAAACACCGGAAAAAACCCTTCCCGGTGCTTTACGTTTACGTAATTCGTTTACTTCCTTGACCTTTTGCACCACCTCAAACAGCCTTGCCCTACCCGAAATTCCGTAAGCTTTTAATGAAGGAGATACGGCGAGACAGATGGTTTTTTCTGTGCGGCTAGGGTCGGCAACAACAAGGTTAGTTGTCATGGGATCAAGTCCTCGTTCAATGCACTCCACCGAAGCGTAAAAGGATTTTAAATCAAATGCCATATAGGTTCTATTCTTCATTTTTACTCTTTAACGCCTCCTTCAAAGCATAGGTAATGTAGAAATATACGTCTCTCAGATTTACTCTGTTTAATATGGGTCCGTTTTGTTCTGTCCAAATTCTTTCGGTTTATTTGCTGATAGCCATATTTGTCAAGTGCTCTCGGTATAGATTAATATATATGTACGAATCACTTTTCTAGTGAAAGTTGCTTATTTTATAGCCACAATGATTTAGAGTATTTCATTTTCGGTATATTCTAAGGTATCACGCACAATTTCATTTTCTTGTAAAACTCTTACAAATTGTATAAGTTCATCTTCATCATAATCCTTTTCTATTTTACAAAATCCAAACTTGCCATAAAAATCAATTAAATAGGGGACATTCTTGCATTCAAGCATAATGATCCTCCCACCTAATCGCTCTTGACCTAATAACAAAGTACTAAGACAGTACTGCATAATTTCGTATCCACTTATGGCTTCTTTGTACAAATCATTCTTCCCAAGTTGCCCTACAAGGATAGCAGGTAGCTCTGTAATCCTTTCACCTTTTATCTTAGCATTATAGCCATCTAGATTTTTGATTTGTCTGTTTGAAAGGCCTTCTGGAATTTTTAGAATTTGCAATGCAAGACTAAAATATGCTAATACTGTAAAAGTATCCTCTTCTTCATTGTAAATTAAGAAAGTGCGACTCTTCCCTATTTTCTCGAATAGAATTGCTTTATCTTTGAGAAAGTTTTCAATATCATTATCATTTTTGCAAACAAAAATAGAAATAAGCTCCTGAGCCCTGTGCTCATCACTTATTTCTATCAACTTCTTTAGCGAGATAAGATTCTTTTTAATTTTTTTTCACCTCGCATCTCTTCCTCACGTGACACTAATCCCCTATCTATTTTGACGCTCTTCGGAGGAGTGTTCACTATTTTTAGAAAAGAATCAATAGATTTCTTACTATCTAGTACGAATTTCTTATCGAAGGATGATGTTGCCATTTTTTCTCCTCCTCTCATGCTATTTACTTATACTTATTTAAATTCTAACAAAACCATTGGCATCTGTCAATTCAACATTTACCTTCTTTGATTTTGACTTATTAAGTATTATGATATTAACTGAGTCAATCTGGGAACATTGCTTAGTTTTTAAAGATTTAAGACATTAGTCTCTCAGATTTACTCTGTTTATTTGCTGATATGCATATCTGTCAAGGGCACTCGGTAAATAGAAGGTTACGTATGACACCTTTAATTGTCTGCCATTATTTCTTTGATCTTACAAGTTCTATGGCTTCTTTACCTGTCATGTGATCAATATCAATTGCGATGATATGAGAATGTGCACACCCAGTTATTTCTTGGTGTTTGGATTCTTTTGACTGGTCTCCTGAGTACTTTTCAACTAAAGCTTCAAAAGCATTAAACCATTCTTCACCTTCAACAATTCTTGCCTTACCAAATGCGATAACGCTTCTGAAGTAAGTAGTGTATTCTTCGCTTACTATTGTATCCTCATCAATTACAGCAAAGGACACTTTAGAGTGTTTAATTATAGCATCAATTTTGTGTCCAACCTTTGCTGAGTGAAAATAAATCTTATCATTATAGTACACAAAGCTTAGTGGAACAGCATAGGGATAATCATCATCACCTATACAAGCTAATACACCATTCGTACATCTTCCCAATACAGCAATCGTATCGTCGTTTGTAAGTAATTGTTTGCTTCTTCTCATTTCCCTAAACATTTTTTTTCCTCCTTTACTATAGCCGTGCCTTTTCCCCTCATTGTTTTGCTTGTTCAGGTGCTCTCGGTTTATATTGTGATAGCCATATTAGGTCAAAGGCTCTCGGTAAAGATTAATATATACTTAGTACTTATAATTTTATAGGTTTTATTGTTTTAACTGAGAGATTTTGACTTACTTTTTGGCAGTATTTAACAGGGAGCTTTATGACAGAAATTAAGAGCAGTATGTAAACTGGGCAAATCTGAGATCAGTGTTTAAGGTTTTAAAAAGGTTTTAAAATATTAGTCTCTCAGATTTACTCAGTTTTATTTTTAGTCCGTTTGTTCTGTCCAGGGGCTCTCGGTTTATATTCTAATTACTATATTTGTCAAAGGCTCTCGGTAAAGATTAATATATACTTAGTACTTATA
>CAYYRM010000136.1:0-7157 GCA_964474005.1 uncultured Eubacteriales bacterium | reverse complement strand
CATAGTTACAATGAACATCGATGGCTTACATAGAAAAGCTGGTAGTAAGACAGTGGTTGAAATACATGGGAATATAGAAGAGGTTTTTTGCTACACATGCAAGGAAAAATATGATTTCGAAGTGGTTAAAGAGTCTATAAAATGTCCCAAGTGCTTAAATGTACTAGAGCCAAATGTGGTTTTATATGGTGATACCATTCCACGATTTCATGATGCACTTTGTTTAATAGGAGGTGCCCAGCGAGTGCTGGTTGTGGGAACATCATTTTATACATCCACAGTATGTGATTTGGTGGAAAGGGCAAAATTTGCAGGAATCGCAGTTGACATAATAAATGACAGTGCTGAAACTAAGGTTTTAGAGTACCTACAGAAATATTATGGATAGGATAGGGGGTGGGTCCATGGGAGAGAAAGTGGTTGTAGGAGGAATTTATGAACACTATAAAGGGAATAAGTACAAGGTTTTGAATGTGGCTAAACATTCGGAAACAGAAGAGGAAATGGTTGTTTACCAATGCCTTTATGGGGATTTTTCTATATGGGTAAGACCCTTAGTAATGTTCATGGAAAGCTTCGAAATGGGTGGAATACGGATAAACCGCTTTACTTTAGTTGAAGATGAAGAGTAAAAAAACCTGTGATGGAATTAGCCATCACAGGTTTTTTGAATTCTACCATTTATCTAAATGTACTCTACCCTCATCATACCTATCTGCTGGCTCCTTTTGCTCAGCAGGATGCCCCACTGCGATAATAGATAGGGGAATGATCTCTTCTGGAAGATTAAGTAGTTTCTTAACTTGATTTACCCTTTCTTCACTGGGATAAACCCCTAACCAAACGGCACCGAGGTTTTTGGATTCTGCAGCTAATAGTATGTTTTGGGTGGCTGCAGAACAATCCTGTACCCACATACCCTTATGTTTTTCCACGGAAACATCACCACAAACCACAATGGCTAAGGGAGCTTCAAGGAGCATTTTTGAATATGGATGGAAATTAGGGATTTCATTTAAGATATTTCTATCTTGGATTACTATGAATTGCCAAGGTTGTTGATTTCCTGCAGAGGGTGCAGCCATGGCCGCTTTTAACAAGTATGTAATATCATCCTTTGAGACCACTGCATTGGTGTATTTTCTAATACTTCTACGGGTGAAAATTGAGTTCATAGATAATTCTCCTTTCATATTACAATATATAGGTTATAATAATATTATAAAGGAACAAGGGAGGTTTTTCCAATGCAAAATGTATTTATTTACTTAGATGTGAAGGAAGAGCTAGTTACAAAAATGAGAAATAAGTTTCCAAAAGCAAATATCACCGTTTCCTTTGATAGGGATAAGCTTAAGGAGAATCTTAAGGATGCCGAGGTGGTTATTACTTTTCATTTTACAAAGGAAATGTTGGATATGGCACCTAGATTAAAATGGCTACAGATTATAAGTGCTGGGGTTGATGCATTGCCCCTAGATGATATTTTTGCCCGAAATATAATCTTGACAAATGGTAGGGGAATACATAGGATTCACATGGCTGAATATGCCATGGGTGCAATGATTAGCATGGCGAGGAATTTCCCTACAATGTACAAAAATCAGCTGGATGGGAAATGGGAAAGAAATGTGTCCCAAGGGGAGGTTTACGGCTCCACAGTTGGTATTTTAGGACTTGGAAGTATCGGTGAGCAAATAGCAAAATTATCCAAAGTTTTTGGGATGAAGGTAATTGGTACAAAGCGCACCCCAGAACCCATGGAGTTTGTGGATATGGTTTATGGCAGTGATCAGATGGATATAGTCTTTAAGGAAAGCGATTATGTCATAAGTTTATTACCCCACACCCCAAAGACCGACGAAATTATCGATAACAGCTTTTTCTCATTGATGAAGGAAACCGCAGTTTTTATAAATATGGGTCGGGGAAAAACCGTGAATGAAGGACATTTAATTGAGGTGCTAAAGGCCAGAAAGATTAAAGGATTTTTCAGTGATGTGTTTTATGAAGAACCTTTGCCTTCGGATAGTCCATTGTGGGAGCTTGACAATGTGGTTATAACACCACATATTTGCGGTGTGTCCCCAAATTATAATGACAGGGCATTTGAGATAGCAGAACATAATCTTCAGGTTCTAATTAGTGGTGAAGGTGAAATGATTAATGTGGTAACTGAGGAAAAGGGATACTAGTTTACTTTCAAGGAATAAATTAGGGAGGTGGAGTATAGGTGTATGATTTTCATAAGGTTCATAATCGTAGGGACACCCACTCGTTAAAGTGGGATGATTTAGAAGAATGGTTTAATTGTACAGATGTGATCCCCATGTGGGTTGCGGATATGGATTTTAGATCACCAGATGAAGTGATAGAGGCAGTAAAAAACAGGGTTGAACATGGTATATTTGGGTATGCGGGAAATATTAGGCCCTTTGAAGATGCGGTGATAAATTGGTTCAGTAGGCGATATGGTTGGAACATAGGACGAGAGTGGATATGTATGACAGAGGGAATTGTTTCATCCCTGCACATGTTAGTACAAGGATTGACTGATGAAGGGGATAAAGTATTGATCCAAACCCCTGTTTACCCGCCCTTTTACAAGGCCATAAAGAACAATAAAAGGGTGGTTGTGGAAAATCAATTGGCTAACAATGATGGTTATTATGAGATGGATTTTGATTTGTTGGATAAGCAACTGGAGGATGTGAAATTATTTATCCTATGTAGCCCCCACAATCCAGTGGGTAGGGTTTGGACAAAGGAAGAACTTATAAAAGTAGCTGAGCTTGCCATTAAACACAATGTTACCCTCATTTCCGATGAAATACACGGGGATTTAGTATTTAAAGACTATAACTTTACACCCATGGGAGTAATTGATGAAATAAGTGATAGGTTAGTGGTGTGTACCGCCCCAAGTAAATCCTTTAACATAGCTGGACTACATACTTCAAATATTATAATTAAAAATAATTCTATCCGAGATAAATTTAAGGGTGTGTTAGATCAAAATGGGGTATCAACAAAGCCCAATGTATTAGGTGTGGTTGCACTAATGGCAGCATATAATCATGGAGAGAGGTGGCTTACGGAAGTTCTAGAGTATATCCAGGATAATTTTAAGTACTTAGATGAATATTTCAATGAAAAAATCCCTGAACTTGAATTAACTAAAGGTGAAGGTACTTATTTAGCTTGGGTGAATTGCTCTGGTTTAGGCTTAAGGAGTATTGAACTGCAGGATTTCTTTTACCGAAAATGTAAAGTGGGTATGACCCCAGGCTATAGCTTTGGGACTGGGGGAGAACAGTTTGTCAGGCTTAATTTAGGGTGTTCCAGGGAAATACTTAAAAAGGCCTTGGAGCAAATAGAAACTGCAGTGATAGAACATATTAGAAAATAACTATTAAAAAGTAGTTCTATGGACATATTATTAAAATGGATGGTATAATTTAGTAATTAAAATAGAAAGGGTGTTTAGATGAGTAAAAATCCAATAGTAACCATTGAGATGGAAAATGGCAATACCATTAAAGCTGAACTTTATCCCGAGGTTGCGCCAAATACAGTTAGAAATTTTGTAAGTTTAATCCAAAAGGGATACTATGATGGTTGTATCTTTCATAGGGTAATACCTGGGTTTATGATTCAAGGGGGCTGCCCAGAAAAATCAGGTATGGGTGGACCAGGATATAGCATCAAAGGTGAGTTCACAAACAACGGCTTTGACAATGACCTAGAACACGACCGTGGAGTACTATCCATGGCGAGAACCATGGACCCAGATTCAGCGGGTTCCCAATTCTTCATAATGGTAAAAAAATCTCCACACCTTGACCACCAATACGCATCCTTCGGTAAAGTACTAGAAGGCATGGAAGAAGTGGATAGAATAGTAAACGTTAAAAGGAATCTAAGTGATAAACCATTAGAAGACCAAATGATGAAAAAAGTAACTGTAGAAACCTTCGGAGCAGAGTACGGCGAAGTAGAAAAGGCTTAAGAGCATGGGGTCAGGCTTTAATAATTTAGTAATTAAATTATTAAAGCCTGACCCCGATTTTTTTTGGCATGGTTATTGCTAGTATATTTAGCAGAAACTATTTTAAAGGAGGAAGGAGAATGTTTAAATTTCTAAAAAAACTAATTGAGTCCATCGCTAAAGCCAACGAAAAGACCTTTGATAGTCAAAAATTGGATTGCTGTGATTTAAACAAACCTAAAAATGGAGGAGACAAAAAATGAATTGTCATAAAGGAAAAAGCAACAAAATGATGTTATTGTGTTTACTGCCTATTTTGGCATTTGTGGTGATAAGATTTAGTGGTTACGAATTTGGTTCTATGGCAAACTTCCTGCCATTTATGCTATTTTTACTATGTCCACTTATGCATTTCGGTATGTTTTACTTTATGTTTAAAGGAAGAAATAATAAAGAAGAAAATCAAGGAGACACTGAAGTTGCTGCATGTTGCAAATCCCACAGTTAAGTGTGGGATTTGCAACAACTTTTTTAATGAAAAGTTAAAATAATACTAAGTATTAGTGTATAATAGATAAAAAAGAATTTATGGGTAAAGAGGTGATAGTATGCCAATTTTAATATGTGTGGCCATGGCAGGGGTTTTTTACCTAGCACTTAATAAAATAATAGATTCAAAGGAAACTGAATCCAAAGGTGATATAAAAAATTCCAGCGTCTGTGGAAAATGTCATAGGGAGATCAACGCCCATTGGCGCTATTGCCCCTTTTGTGGTAACGATGAGCACCTAGGTGATAATAATGAATAAGAGACCCTATATTTTAATTTTCATTTTATTATCTATAATTACTTTTCTTCACTATTACCTTTTAAGTACAAAAACAATTTTCCATGAATTCTTCAGGTTGTTATACTATTTTCCTATAATTTATGGGGCTTTTAAATATAGGCTAAAGGGTGGAATAGGGATATCGATTATTGTGGTTTTTCTTTATGCGCCACATCTTTTAAGTTATTTTGGCAGGTTTGACTTACAGGTGATTTATCAGCTTTTAGAGCTTTTGATGTTCGTAATTACAGGGGCTATAACGGGTTACTTGGTGGAAAAAGATTTTAAAAAGCATCAAGCCATGGAAAGACAAGTGATAAAAATAACTAACCTAGAAAATTTAAACCATAATATCTTGGATAGCTTAGATAGTGCAGTAATTGCCTTTGATGAACGGGGTCAAATCCTATTTTTAAATGGTGTGGCTAAAAATGAGTATTGGGATTTTATAAAACAGCACACCTTTAATGATGAAACCAAAAAGATTTTTTCTGGGGATACAAAGACTAACACAACTGAAATCCAATACAACCAAGAATTTTATCAGGTTTCATCATACTCACTTAGAAATATTAATCAAAATGTAGAAGGTGTAATATTTATAATTAAAAGAATTACCCTAGTAAAATCTTTAGAAGAACAAGTACAAAGGGGTCAACGCTTGGCTGCAGTAGGTAACCTAGCAGCTGGGGTGGCCCATGAGATAAGGAATCCTTTGGGTATAATAAAAACCATCTCTCAAACCTTAAACCAAGAAGAAAATATGGATGAAGACATTAAAGAGGGCTTGGAAATAATAGACCATGAAATAAATCGGGCCAATGAGGTAGTTAAATGGTTACTGGACTTTGCCAAAGCTGACAATCAAATTTTTGAGCCTTTTAACTTGTCAAAGACCATGGAACAGTTGGTAAAAATCATAAGTAAGTATTCTGAAAAAAACAAATAGATATTCAGGTAAAAATTGATGAGGACATTTGGATTAAAGGAAATATAGAAAGAATAAAGCAAGCTATTTTAAATCTTATGTTAAATGGAATTCAAGCCATTGAGGTTAAAGGTATGCTTGAGATATCTTTAAAGAGTGAAGGAAATAATGCGCTAATAACCATTACAGACACAGGTACGGGTATTAAGGGTGATGTTATTGAAAAAATATTTAACCCCTTTTTCACCACCAAAGAAAGCGGTACTGGACTGGGTTTAGCTTTGACTCATAAGATAATTGATGAACATAATGGCTCCATAAAAGTAGATAGCCAGGTTGGAAAGGGTACTAAGTTTACTGCTGTTTTACCTAAGCACTTGGAGGTGTCCCCTAATGAATAATAAAATATTGATTATAGATGATGAAAAGAATATGCGCTGGGCTTTGGGTAAGGCACTGGAAAAAGAAGGGTTTGAGGTGCTAGAAGCTGAAAATGGTATAGAGGGGTTAGACAAACTCCAAAAAAATAATCCCAGTTTAATTTTATTGGATTTAAGGATGCCCAAAAAGGATGGTATGCAAACACTTAAAGAAATAAAAGAAATTAATACTGAAATACCCGTCATAATCTTAACCGCTCACGGGACTATGGATTTAGCCATAGAGGCTATGAAGCTTGGGGCATTGGATTTTCTTTCTAAACCCTTTGAGCTTGAAAAAGTTAAAATCATCATAAAAAATGCTTTAAACCTATGGGAGTTGAAAGACCAAGTATCATATTTAAAGGAAGAACTTAGGGTAAATACTGGACAAAGAATAATCGGGTCCAGTAAAAAGATGAAAGATATAATGGAAATGGTTGATAGGGTAGCTAAAACCAATGCCAATATCTTAATATTAGGAGAAAGTGGTACTGGTAAAGAAGTTATTGCCAATGCCATTCATTATAGCAGCGACCGTAACAACAACTCATACGTTAAGGTTAACTGTGGGGCAATACCAGAAAACCTCATAGAAAGTGAGTTATTTGGCTATGAAAAAGGGGCCTTTACAGGTGCTGTAAGTAGAAAGCTTGGCAAGTTTGAGCGGGCACATAAAGGCACAATTTTCCTTGATGAGATTGGGGAGTTAACTCTGCCATTACAAGTGAAAATTCTAAGGGTTCTTCAACAAAAGGAATTTGAAAGGGTCGGAGGGTCTGAAAACATTAAAGTGGATGTAAGGATAATTGCAGCAACAAATAAAGACCTTATGAAAATGGTGGAAACTGGCCAGTTTCGTGAGGATTTGTATTACAGACTAAATGTCATACCAATAACATTGCCACCCCTTAGGGAGAGGGTAGAAGATATACCTGAACTGGTAGATTATTTCTTAGAGAAGTATTCCATGGAGTTGGGAAAGAAAACAG
>CAYYRM010000135.1:0-7213 GCA_964474005.1 uncultured Eubacteriales bacterium | reverse complement strand
TTATGCAGGAAAAATCATATAAGGATCTATTACATGAGGTGGAAAAACCATCTAGATACAGCGGTAACGAGTGGAATATAGTTAAGAAAGACTTAGAAAAAGTTGATGTTACCATGTGTTTAGCTTTTCCCGATATATACGAAGTGGCCATGTCCCATTTGGGTTTTAAAATTTTATATCACGTTATAAATTCGCACCCAAATTTTGTGGCAGAAAGGGTTAACTCCCCTTGGACAGACTTTGAAAAAATACTGAGGCAGGAAAAAATACCAATTAAATCCCTAGAAAGTCAGCACCCTGTAAATAAGTTCGATATTATTGGGTTTACCCTACAATATGAAATGAGTTACACAAATATTTTAAATATGTTAGACCTAGCACAAATTCCTGTGCTAGCATCTCAAAGGGACGAAGGACATCCATTGATAATCGCTGGAGGGCCATGTGCCTTTAATCCAGAACCTTTACATAACATTATAGATGTTTTTGTCATAGGTGAAGGAGAAGAGGTAATACTTGAGCTAATGGAAGCTGTTAAGGCTTGGAAGGTTAAAAACTCAAAGCGAGATGAACTTTATAAAGAACTTATGAAAATTCAGGGGATTTACATACCAAAATACTATGGTGCAAAATTCCATCAAGATGGTACTTATCAAGGTACTTTTCCAATTAATGAAGAGGCACCAAATGTTATAACTAAAAGGTTTATCAGCAATGTATCCGAAGCCCCATTTCCGCAAAATATGTTAGTTCCATTTATGGAAATTGTTCATGACCGTATAATGTTAGAAATATGTAGGGGATGTAGCAGGGGATGCCGTTTTTGTCAAGCTGGGATGCTTTATAGACCCGTCAGAGAGAAGAACTTAGATACCCTTTTAGAACAAGCAGAAAAACTTGTGAAAAGCACAGGCTATGGGGAGATTTCCCTAAGCTCATTAAGCAGTGCAGACTACTCTCAAATTCACCACTTGGCCAAGGGTTTAGTTGATAAATATCAAGACCAAGGGGTAGGTGTATCATTACCTTCATTAAGGGTTGATTCATTTTCCATTGAACTGGCTCAAATGGTTCAGCAGGTGAGGAAAACTGGTCTTACCTTCGCACCTGAAGCCGGATCTCAACGACTAAGGGACGTGATTAATAAAAACGTGTCAGAAGAAAACCTCCTAAAAGCGGTGGAAGATGCATTTCAATCGGGATGGAATAGGGTAAAACTTTACTTTATGATTGGTTTACCCACAGAGACCTATGAAGATTTAGATGGAATTGTTGATCTAGCTAACAAGGTTGTGGAAACATATAAAAGACACGGAAAAAACCTTAAAAGATTCACTGTTACTGTAAGTACATCATCATTTGTACCTAAACCCCATACACCATTTCAATGGGTGCCACAGCTTTCAAAGGAAGAATTAATAAATAGACAGAATTATTTAAAACAGAAGTTAAAATCTAAGTATATCAATTATAGCTGGCATGATGTAGATGTAAGTTATCTTGAAGCCATATTTGCTAAAGGAGACAGGGTTTTAGGGGATGTACTTTATAGGGCTTGGGAAAAGGGTTGTAAAATGGATGGATGGAATGAACATTTTAATTATCAGTTGTGGATGGAATCCTTTAAAGAGCTTGGTATTGATCCAGATAAATACGCATATGCGATACCTAGTTTAGAAGCTCCACTGCCATGGGATCATATTTCTTCTGGGGTGAATAAAAAATACCTGCAACTGGAATACAATAGGGCTATAAAAGAGGAAATTACCGAGGACTGTTCCTTCTCCAATTGTGGTGGATGTGGTGCATGTCACAACTTAAAATACGATGTTAAAAGGGTTAGGAGGGGTCAAGATGCATAAATACTGGGTTAAATATGAAAAAGTGGAAGAAGCCAGGTTTATCTCACATCTTGATCTATTAAGGGCCTTAGATAGGTCAATTAGAAGGGCGGGGATACCCATTGCATATTCCCAAGGCTTTAACCCACACCCTAAACTAAGTTTTGCCACACCTTTATCAGTGGGTATTATTTCCCATGGAGATTACCTAGAAATGGAATTAAATAGTCCCATGGGTTGTGAAGAAATAAAAGAATCCATAAATCCGAAGTTACCTTTGGGTATAAGATTTTTAGAGGTGAAGGAAATCACAAAAAAGGTTCCAAACTTAGGAGCCATAGTTGCTGCCACCCTTTTTAAAGTCAATTTAGTCAACTTAAATGAATTAGATGTATCTCAAAGGGTTCAAGAACTACTAAGTAAAGATCAGCTCATTATTGAAAGAACGACAAAAAAGGGTAAAAGACAAGTGGATATTATACCTCTAATATATCAGTTAAAAGTAGAAAATGATTTCCTTCACATGCTTTTAGAGACCAGTAGCAGTGCCAATGTAAAACCAAAAGAGCTTTTAAACTACTTGCAAATAAACAACCCCAATATCGACAAAATAGAAACTTATTGTAGGGATAACAAAAATAATTTTATTACCCCTTTGGAGTATTTAGATATTTAAAGATTTCTATTTGATGTATTAAGCAAAGAAGGTGTTAGGATTGAAGAAGGAAATAATTATAAACTACAAAACTAATAACACTAGGGTGGCCATGATTGAAAACGGACAACTGGTGGAATTTTATATAGAAGGTGAAAGCAATACTCGCACAGTGGGAAATATCTATAAGGGAAAGGTAAAAGATATTTTACCAGGGATGCAGGCAGCTTTCATAGATATAGGATTCAACAAAAATGCCTTTTTGTATGTGGATGATATAGTTAAACAACCTGGTCAAGAAGATTACACAATAGATAGGCTTTTAGAAAAGGGGCAAAACTTAATGGTACAGGTTACCAAAGAACAAATTGGCTCTAAAGGTGCAAGGGTTACTTGCCAATTAACCTTACCAGGCCGCTACCTAGTTTTAATGCCATATAATAATTATATCGGCATTTCAAGGCGTATTGAGGACGAATTTGAACGAGATAGATTAAAGGATATAGCTGATGAAATAAAGGATCCCGAAATGGGTGTTATTGTTAGAACTGTGGCGGTGGGAATAGAAAAAAAAGAGCTAGAAAAGGATTTAGATTTTCTAATGGGATTGTGGAACAATACATTGGAAAATTATACAAACTATAACAGCCCATCCCTTGTATATACGGATGTTGATTTAGTGGAAAGGGCGTTACGGGATTTATTTGATAATCATGTGGACTTCTTATATATTGATAACAAAGAACAATATCGGAAAATCATAAATATTCTTAAACGAAAAACAGGGCATCTTTTAGACAAGGTTAAATTGTATGAATCTAACCGCCCAATACTTTATTCCTTTGGAGTGGAAAAGGATCTTGAGAAGGCTTTTCAACGAAAGATATGGTTAAAGAATGGCTCCTATTTGGTTATAGATCAATTGGAAGCATTAACTGTAATTGATGTAAACACAGGGAAGTTTGTTGGCACAAATAGTTTAGCTGATACGGTTTTACAAACCAACCTAGAGGCTGTAAAAGAAATTTGCAGACAGATCAGATTACGGGATGTTAGTGGAATTATAATTGTGGACTTTATCGACATGTTACGAGATGAGGATAAAGAACTTGTGCTCACTTTTTTAGAACAAGAAATGAAAAAAGATCATACAAAGGGGCAAATACTAGGCATTACAAAACTAGGTCTTGTGGAAATAACAAGGAAAAAGGTAAGAAAAGGTATATATAACTCATTACAGCAACTATGTTCTTGTTGTAGTGGTGTAGGTAGAACCATGAATAACTACGCCACCAAAATGCTTGTGGAAGACAAAATTAGAAATGCAGTTTATGAGAGTAATCCAAAACAAATAGAAATCAAAGTTCATCAATCTATAACTGGCGAAATCCAAAACCTTGTTGAAGAACTATCACAAGAAATAGGTGTCAAACTAGTAGTTTCTCCTCAAAACGATGTGGATATGAATTATTTAGCCATAGAAGTGGTCTAATTTATAGCTAATTCTTGACAAAGCTTGGCCAACTGTGTTAGTATTTTATAGTAACTGTTCGGGTTACAACCGCTCGGGACTGGTCTTTAAACCAAAGCTTTTTGGTACCTAATCCTGGCGAGATTTTTTGAGGAGGTGGATACTCAATGTATGCTATCGTAAAAACCGGTGGAAAACAGTACAAAGTTTCTGAAGGAGATGTTATCAAAGTTGAAAAACTTGATGCTAACATCGATGAAGTTGTTGAACTAGACAACGTACTAGCCCTTTCAAATGGAACAACCCTTACTGTTGGTGCCCCAGTTGTTGAAGGTGCAAAAGTTCAAGTTAAGGTACTAGAACATGATAAAGCTAAAAAGATTATCGTTTTCAAGTATAAGCCTAAGAAGAACTATCGCCGTAAAACTGGACATCGTCAACCATTTACTAAAGTAGTAGTAGAGAAAATTGTACACTAATCATGGTTAAAGTAAAGATTTATAAAAATGGTGATAGTTACTTGGGATATGAACTATCAGGGCATAGTGATTTTGCTAATATAGGTGAGGATATTGTTTGTGCTGGCATTTCGACCTTAGCCCAAACAACACTTATTGCCATAGAAAAATTAGTGGCTAGCAATTTGCCTTGTGAGGTTAAATCAGGGTATTTAAAAGTAACTTATCCCAAAAATTTAACTAAAGAGCAACAGGCAAAGGTAGATTTATTAACCAAAGCCATGGAATTAGGGCTCCTGGAAATAGAAAAACAGTACGGAAAAAATATTAAGATTACAGAAATCTCTTAAAGGAGGTGTCTTGAGGTGCTAAGATTTGACCTTCAGCTATTTGCATCTAAAAAGGGTGTAGGTAGTTCAAAAAATGGTAGGGACAGTCATTCCAAAAGACTTGGTGTGAAAAGACAATCTGGTCAGTTTGTAACTGCAGGTTCTATCATCGTTCGTCAAAGGGGAACTAAAATTCATCCTGGTAACAACGTTGGAATCGGTGGAGATGATACTTTATTCGCAACAATTGATGGTGTAGTTACTTTTGAAAATAAAGGTAGAGATAAAAAGCAAGTTTCTATTTATCCTGCTGACCAAGTGGCAAACGCGTAAATTAAAAATACCATAAAACTACAGATGTAGTTTTATGGTATTTTTTTGTTATTCTCTAACTCCTCCCCATTTCAATGTAGGCAAGGCTTTAGCCTTGCAAAAAGATGGTTATCTCTAATTGGCAATACCTACAAAAATGGCTAAATTATATCAGTGAAGATCAGTGTGGATCCGTGGCTAATTGTTTTTTATGTATGGGAACACCGATACCACAGGTAAATTAGCTCTTTTATAGGGTCTCGCACAGATACCACTGTTTTAAAACCTTAATTTTTGGGGGTTATGTTTTCTAAACATCGTTTTTATTGTGATACATTGGAAGTATGTTTAGATTGGTATTGTTAAACTCATAAAACCCCTGATACGGTTAAGGAAGCTGTTGATATAGGTCTCACAGAGGCAGGGCTGTTTTAGGTCGTTACGCTATTCCCCATTGCTAGGCACTTGTAGCTTTTATAATAAACTCAATTACCTCTATCGCAAATGCTGTATTACGGCTATGTTAACCTCCCTGTATGTAGGCAAGGCTTTAGCCTTGCAAAAAGATGGTTATCTCTAATTGACAAGACCTACAAAAATGGCTAAATTATATCAGTGAAGATCCGTGTGGATCCGTGGCTAAATGTTTTTTTATGTATGGGAACACCGATACCACAGGTAAATTAGCTCTTTTCTGGGGTCTGCACAGATACCACTGTTTTAAAACCCTATAATCCTTTTGGGTGGTTTGTTTTTCTATCTTTTATTTTTATGGCCCCTCAGCCCTCTGTAGGCAAGGCTTTAGCCTTGCAAAAAGATGGTTATCTCTAATTGGCAATACCTACAAAAATGGCTAAATTATATCAGTGAAGATCAGTGTGGATCCGTGGCTAATTGTTTTTTATGTATGGGAACACCGATACCACAGGTAAATTAGCTCTTTTATAGGGTCTCGCACAGATACCACTGTTTTAAAACCTTAATTTTTGGGGGTTATGTTTTCTAAACATCGTTTTTATTGTGATACATTGGAAGTATGTTTAGATTGGTATTGTTAAACTCATAAAACCCCTGATACGGTTAAGGAAGCTGTTGATATAGGTCTCACAGAGGCAGGGCTGTTTTAGGTCGTTACGCTATTCCCCATTGCTAGGCACTTGTAGCTTTTATAATAAACTCAATTACCTCTATCGCAAATGCTGTATTACGGCTATGTTAACCTCCCTGTATGTAGGCAAGGCTTTAGCCTTGCAAAAAGATGGTTATCTCTAATTGACAAGACCTACAAAAATGGCTAAATTATATCAGTGAAGATCCGTGTGGATCCGTGGCTAAATGTTTTTATTATTTTTTTTGAATGGGAACACGGGCACCACAGGATTGGAAAGACCTAGCAAATTGGGCTAAATTATATCACTGAAGATCAATGTTAATCCGTGGCTAATAATCTACAAATTCCCCTCAATCCAAAAACTTTCCCCAAAAAGCAGGATATGGAGAAAAAATGGCGAATATAATTATTTACTATGGATTAAAGGAGCATAAATATGATATATTTAATTATCATCCTTGTAATATCAAATCTTTTTTATATATTAAATTATTGGGTTAACAAAAAGTTATCTATAATATTTCGCCATGATCTTTTTAATGATTTGCAGATGGTTGATGGATACATTACTTTAGGTAAGCCAGAAAAAGCTAAGGATTTTCTTAATAACGCCTATGAAAAAAAGGATATTTATTCAATATTAGATAAAAAAAATGTAACAATAAAACTGGGATATTTGTATCTCTACAACAATATACATAACAAAACTTCCAATTTTAATATTTTTATTAATAAAAATATTTCTAATGACATGTTTTTTTCCTTAAGTTTTGTAAAAACTATTTTTAAAGCAGAAAAATATTTGAGAACAAGGCTTGAGGGTAAAATAACTGTGGAGATTGAAAAGGATGCAGTTGAAGTATATGCTGACGAAGATGTAAAATCCTTCTTATATAGTGCATAAATCAGTAAAAATTGGTATAATAAATAGTGGTAAAAAATGAAGGGATTGACCAAAATGTTCGTTGATAAAACTAAAATATTTGTGAAAGCTGGAGATGGTGGTCATGGTGCCGCCACATTTAGACGAGAAATA
>CAYYRM010000134.1:0-7247 GCA_964474005.1 uncultured Eubacteriales bacterium | reverse complement strand
ACTCATCTAATTTAATCTCTAACTCTTTTTGCTTTTGTTTTTCATTATCTATTTCTATGATGTCAACTTCTACCTCTTGACCAATTTCTAACACCTTAGAAGGGTGATCTACTCTATCCCAAGAAAGGTTTGAGACATGTAAAAGTCCATCAACACCACCGATATCCACAAAGGCACCGAAATCAGCTATTCTTTTGACAATACCTTTTACCCTTTGTCCTTCTTTAATACTTGCAAGGGCTTTTTCTTGTTTTTCATTTTGCTCTTTTTGTAATAGGTCTTTCCTTGATAGAATTACTTTGTTTTTCTCTTTATCAATTTCTTTCACATAAAAACTTAGTTCTTGACCTACAAATTGATTTAGATCTTCGATAAATGCTGTATCAACTAAGGATGCGGGCATAAATGCTCTGATTCCTAAATCAATAAGTATACCACCTTTTACAACTTCTACTGCTTTTCCAGTTAATACTGTTTGAGCGTTAAAGGCTTTTTCGATGTTTTCCCAAGCTGCAACTTGATCAAATTCTTTTTTGGATAAGAATATATCCCCTTCATCATTGATTTCCTTGACAATTGCAGTTACTTCTTCATCGACCTTAGCCATATCTGCTAAGTTGTCACCATAGAAAGCGAATTCTTGTTTAGTAATAACAGCTTCATTCTTATAGCCGATATCTACTAACACTGAATCACCATCTACCTTCACAATCTTTCCGGAAACTTTATCTCCGATGTTAAACTCTTTTCCTGATAATTCATTTACCATACTTATTACCTCCCTTATAATCCAATCAGGTGTTGAAGCTCCAGCTGTAATTCCAACTTTTTTTACATTATTAAACCACTGGGGTTTAATCTCAGAAGCTTCTTCTATTTGATATGTAACCACGCCTAATTCTTTACAAATAGACGTTAGTTTTGCTGTGTTAGAGCTTTTTTTCCCACCTATTACTAACACCACTTCAACCTGTTGTGCCATTTCTTTAATGGCAGTTTGACGGTCTTTGGTAGCTTTACAGATGGTATTGTGTATCATAAATTTTTTAGTTCCATGGTGTTTAATTAAGTAAGATTCGATTTCTTCTAGTTTGTCTTCGTTAAAAGTCGTTTGTACAACTACTTCTAATGGAAATTCTAAAGATATATCCTTAAGTTCATCAATACTATTTATTATTATTCCTTTATTGTTTGCCCAACCATTGATTCCTATTATTTCTGGGTGATTTTTATCTCCAATTATCAATAGGTTTACGTTAGATTCAATTATAGCTTCTGCTTTCTTTTGCACCTTTGTAACCAATGGACAGGTTCCATCAATGATTTCATTATTGTTTTCCCTAAGCTTTTCTAGCTCTTTGGGTCCAACTCCATGGGCCCTTATTATAACTTTTTTATTTTCGATAGAATCAATATCTTCGCAATAATCTACTCCCTTGTCTTTGAAGTGATTTATCACTGATTGGTTGTGTGCCACAGGACCAAAGGTTATTGTGTTATCAGAGATATTATCTTCAACCAACTGTACAGCCGTTTTTATCCCTTGGCAAAACCCAGAGTATTTAGCTAAGTATATTTGCATTCTAATCACCCTAATCTTGAAGCTGTTTCATCTTATTAAAAATTTCTTCTTTTAAGATATCAACTACCTCTTGGATACTGTATTCAGATGTGTCAATTAGGATAGCGTCAAAACCTTGAATCAACGGTGCATATTCCCTTTGCTCATCTATCTGATCCCTTATGGCAATTTCTTGGGCTATGGAGTCCAATTCTACATTGTAGCCTTTTTTATCTAATTCTAGATACCTTCTTTTTGCCCTTGCTTCCAATGTGGCTGTGAGGAAAAATTTAACTTCTGCATCAGGTAAGACAACAGTACCTATATCTCTTCCATCCATTACTACTCCACCGCTTTTTGCCATGTCCCTTTGCAGTTTTAGCATATATTCCCTTACTTCCTTACACTTAGCCACCAAGGATACATGGTTTGAAACTTCAGGCTGCCTTATTTCATAGGTAACATTTTTATTGTCCACAAAGATATGGTTTTCAGAGCCTATGTTTTTAATTTCGATTGTGGTTTTTTTAATTAGCTCCCTTAAGCTGTGTTCATCGTTAATGTTATATTTCTTTTTTAGGGCTTTGAATGTTAGGGCCCTGTACATTGCACCTGTATCAATATAGCAGTATCCTAATTCTTTAGCCAATTTTTTTGCCACGGTACTTTTACCTGCTCCTGCTGGTCCGTCTATGGCAATTTGTATGGGTCTCACAAATACTCCCTCCCTATGCTTGTTTGCAACTCCAAAGTATATTATATATCTTTTACTAGAAAAATCATAGTAAAAACCACATACTTTTGTTGAATTCTACATTTTAGCCAAATATCCTTTAATTTTTAGGAAGTTATTTTAAGAAAGGATTTATCTCTCGCATTAGAACTTGAAATTTTGCAAAGTTTAAGGATTGATCCCCATCGGATAAGGCCAATTGTGGTTCATTATGAACTTCTACCATGATCCCATCTGCGCCACAGGCTAAGGATGCTTTAGCCATGGGTGTAACCAATGACCATCGGCCAGTTCCATGGCTGGGGTCAGCGATTATTGGTAAATGGGATAATTGTTTTATGCTGGCTATGGCCGATAAATCCATTGTGTTTCGAGTATAGGTTTCAAAGGTCCTTATGCCCCTCTCACACAGTATTACTTTATTATTTCCATTAACAACTATATATTCAGCTGCGGTTAAAAATTCCTGAATTGTGGATGCCATGCCTCTTTTTAGAATTACAGGGTTAGGGTAATGTCCCAATGCTTTTAGTAGCTCAAAGTTAGTCATGTTTCTTGCACCAATTTGAATGATATCAGAGTATTTAGCCACTAATTCTAAAGCTTCTAGGCTAACTGCTTCTGTAACAGTTACCATACTATATTTTTTCCCAATTTTCTCTAAAATACTTAGTCCTTCCTCTTTTAACCCTTGAAAGCTGTATGGTGAAGTCCTAGGTTTGTAAGCCCCTCCCCTTAGTACATTAACACCTTGGGCTTTCAAAAATGAAGCTATTATGTCCATTTGTTCTAGACTTTCCACTGCACAAGGTCCAGCTATTACTACTTTGTCTTGTCCAAAGGTTACTTCACCCACTGATATTTTTGTGGAATCATTGTTTCCTTTCTTTCTCACAAGATTATATGACTGAATTTTATCCTCTGTACATTTATCTGTGCCAAAATCTATTTTAGCTTTTTCCTTTGTAAAAGATAGTTCACATTTATTCTTGTCTTCTGTCAAATCTGGTCGTAAACTCCTTGCATTTTGTAGATAGCTATGTTTTACAGCTCCTTCTTTTTGACAGTGGATAATTACCCTAATGCACAGGGGGAGATTTTTTTCCATCTTGGCCTCTTGGACACAAAACAGTGGGATATCCCCAGAAAAATTTTCCCGAAAAAAGCGTGCAGGGTTTGCATTTGTTATATCCTCAGTGACTGAAAAGATTACTGAAACTAGGTCATTTACTGAAAGGCTATTTTCCTTTAGTATATCTTCTATTAATTCCACTGTTTTAATTTTTATTTCTTCTTCTGTATTTAAATCTAATGTTGTTGCACCTCTTATGGCTTTAATCATTATCGCCCCTCCAACCTAGTTATAAGTACTAGTATTCTATTGAAAAATGGTATGGCTAAAAGTATCTGTACAATTAATATTGTCACTGCTAAGTAAAGGGTGAATCTTACTATGGAATGAAAATTGTAATTAAAGAATTTAAATGGATCCACTTTGTGTCACTCCTAATCCTGCCACGTATCCTGATGAAAATGCAAACTGTAAATTGTAACCCCCTGTTATGCCATGGATATTTATCACTTCACCACTGAAAAATAATCCCTTCACCAGTTTGGACTCCATATTTTTAGGATTTATCTCCTTATAGTCCACACCACCGGATGTAACCATACTATGCTCCAATCCCCTGACCCCTTTATATGTCAGTTTATAGTTTTTAAGATGTTCTACTATTTTTTCAAGGTGTTTTTTAGAAAGGTTTGAGTATGGGGTTAAGTAGGTGTCATTTAATTGTGTATGAATAAATTCGCAAAACCTTTGGGGAAATACTTTGGATAAATAGTTTTTTACAGTTTTGTATGTGCTTACATTCTCAACAATTTTTTCCCCAGATATATCTGGTAAGAAATCTATTGATACTTCACTGTTTTTTTCTAAGTCATATGCAGATAGATTTACAACCGCTGGGCCTGATAAACCAAAATGGGTGAATAATATTTCTCCCCTAAATGTGTTTCCCTCACAGGTTACCTGGATATCTGGAAGGGCTACCCCCTGCAACTGTGTTAATACTTCCAATGTGTTTATTCCAGAAAGTACTGGTTTTACTGGTATTATTTTGTGTCCAAGTTTTTTAATACTGGTAAGTATATCCATGTCACCACCTAGGGTTGGATATGTTAGTCCACCCGTGGCTACCACAACTGTTTTACTTTTATAAACTGTGCCATCTTGGGTAGTTAACAAAAAAAGGTCCAATTTTTCTATGGACACCACTTTTTTTCCTTGGTTAATTTTTATATTTTTATTATCTAACTTTTTTAATAATGTATTTATGAGATCCTGACTCCTTTGGGTATCAGGATACACCTTTGTCCCTTCCACATGGATATCCAATCCTTCTTGTTGGAAAAAATCCATTAAATCATAGTTTGAATACTTACCTAAGATACCTAATAAGAATTTTGGGGATCCTGGATAAAAACTGATATCTAAATCTAAATTGGTATAGTTACCTCTACCCTTTGCTGCCACCCTTAACTTATTTAAGGGAGTTTGATTTTTGTCTAATATTAGTATCCTTTTGCTTTCAATGTTTATGGCTGCCATTATCCCACCTGGTCCGGCTCCCACTATTATGGTATCATAAATTATTTCTGGCATTTTATTATGTGATACCCCCCTTTTCTTTCCACTGTTTCCACGGTTTGAAAGAACTGTTGTAGGTATTGGGCCATGGATTTTGCCCCTTGCTTAACCCTGACCACAAGCCACAGGGAGCCATTTAAAGCCAAATGTTCATGGCTATCCTTTAACAATTTATACACTTTTTCTTTCCCTATACGGATTGGTGGGTTAAGTAATATATAGTCAAAGTCTTGATCTATGTTTTCAAAACCATCGCTTTCAAAGATATTGGCACTTAAATTGTTCTGTGCTATGTTCTCCTTAGCCAATTCCACTGCCCTGGAATTGATATCTGTCATTGTTAGCTCAATTGCAGGGCATAACTTTTTTAAGGAAACACCAATAAACCCATAGCCAGTTCCCAGATCTAAGACCTTTCCCTTAAGGCTTGGGTTTTCCTTTATAAATGTTTTTACTAAAAGTTCACTTCCCTTATCTTGGCTTCCCATGGAAAAAACCCCATGGTCATAGGTAAAGGTAAGGGTAAATCCTTCTAGTTCATAGGTAAATTGTTGCTTGTTTGATTTTACCTTTGGGTCTTTACTGAAATAATGTTCCATTTACTTTACATCCTATTCTACATTAATTTATTTGATTAAATCCTCTAACTTTTGATTATATTCTTTTACCAACCTCACTAAAAGCCTTTCCCCTTGGAATTTGTCTAAACTCAGCTCCCTTGGCTCTAAGATTTCCACCCTTCTAAAGGTATCCCTTAATACCAATGGAAGTAAATCTTCTAAAAAATCGGCATATAGTACAACTTCAATGGGTGCATAGGCGTATGTACCACTATCCTCTTCTAATAAGTATATTTCCCCATCTTGAGAAATCTTTTCATAGGTTATCCCCTGTAATGGCATGTTTTTTAGGATGTTAACTTCCTTTAAACGGTTTTGTTTGGCCATGGCATTGGTATCAGATGAACCAAAGAAAAGCTTTGGTGCCTGTACTGCACCTGGTACGTCAAATCTTAGTTTGCATTTTATTCGAGAATTCTTTTCCATTAGTGTAACCTTCATGGGTTAACCCCTCCCCTCAACCATATTTTACTAAATATTTAATTAATATTCAATGCCCCTTCTAGCCATTATACCTTTCTCAAAGGGATGTTTAATTCCCCGCATTTCCGTGACCAAGTCTGCTATCTCAATCACTTTATCTGTGGCATTACGACCTGTTAGAACTATTTCAACATGGGAAGGTTTTGATTTTAATAGATCTAATACTTCGTCTTCAGTTAATAGTTCAAAATAGATACAGTTTAGAATCTCATCTAATACTACTATATCCATTTGACCACCTTTGATTTGTTTTTTTGCATAATCCAATGCCACCAGGGCTTCTTTTCTATCTTCAGTAATATTTTCCCCTTTTTTTATAAAGCATTTACCACAGGCTGTACAACCACTTAGGCCTAATTTTATTTTACCACTATTTCTGCATGGTCTACCGAACTGGGCATGGGTTATTTGGGGAGACAGTTTAGTAAGTGTTGCAAGCTCACCATAGTAATTGCTTCCTTTCATGAACTGGATAAAATTTACCCTATGGCCATGTCCAATGGCCCTTATGCTTAGGCCTATGGCTGCAGTGGTTTTTCCCTTAGAGTCACCTGTGTAAACCTGAATCAATCCCACACTTAACATGTTAGCTCCTCCTTAAATGTTCGTATAATTCATGGACATTTTCTGCAAAGTGTACATTATCATTATCCATTATCTGGGCAAAAATTTCCGTGGCTTTTTTATCCATGGTAAAGTCTGTCCTTTGAAAATTATCTCGCCTTGATTTATTTTCTCAAGATGATTGATGCAGCGAAGCAAGGTACTTTTACCAGAACCTGAGGGCCCGATAATAACCAGCACTTCACCTTTTTCAATTTTCAAGGAAACGTCATTGAGAACCTCCAGGCTCCCAAAGCTCTTTTTTATATTTTTTAACTCAATCATTAAGAAAACCCCACCAGTCTATTCTGATAATGCCAGTCTTTCTTCAATTTTCTTGAAGATAATAGTAAATACAGTAGTAAGAATTAAATAAATCACACCTGCGGTCATATACATTTCGAAGGGTTTAAACGTCGCCGAAGCCTGCGTTTGAGCTGCTCTCAAAAGCTCAACCATGCTGATAACCGCCACCAGGGATGTATCTTTAAGCAAGGTAATAAACTCATTGCCCATGGGAGGAATTAAACGCTTAAAGGATTGGGGAATAATAACCCTGAACATTGCCTGCTCCCAGCTCATTCCCAGAGAATAAGC
>CAYYRM010000133.1:0-7252 GCA_964474005.1 uncultured Eubacteriales bacterium | reverse complement strand
AATAAACCTCTCCAATATATTATTAACTTAGTTAAAAATAAAAATTAAAAAGTGCCCCTAAAAAGGCACTTTTTAATTTACAAAAGAAGGTTAAATATTGGGATTTTCCCTAGATAGCAAAATGTAACATAAGTAACCACGATAAATATTATTCCCAGAAAAAAAACCCTTGAACTACTTTTAACCTTTGACAAGATTATCCCCTCCCAAACTTGCCCTATTAAATTATATTATTAGAACCAATAAAAAGTGCCTAGAAGCTTTTTTTATTGGTTAGGGTTAAATACACCTGCTAAACCGCTTTTATTAACCCTAGTATTTATCGCCTCTATATCTGTGGAGTATAAATCTTTTTCCTTTAGTTTCTCAAATAATTGTGACCCTGAAAAAGTATATCTTCTTTCTAAATCAATTTCTTCTTCCATTCCCACTAAAGATAAACTTATCCCCTCACCAATTGCCAAAGTCCTTGGAAGTTCTAGTAGCTCTTGCCCCTTTTGATATCTAACGGCATTGTATCCCGCCAAAGTTCCCGTTGCAATAGCTTCCATATGACCCACTAAAAGACCAGACTTTTCTCCAGCACAAAAAAGGTTATATGCCCCTTTAACTTGCATCTTATTGTCCCTTGGTGCCGCTCCAATAAGTCTAATTGAGTTTCCCACACCCCCTGAGATAGGGTCAGCATATCTGGCCTTTTCGAAACCAGGGATATTTCTCAAAACAGATAATGGATAAAAGGGTGCCATCATTTTAACATGTCCACAGTCTAGAAGAATAATATTTTTTTGATAATCTTCATGGGAATATTGTTTACAAACCTTTAAATCCAAAACATTATCCTTTTGAAGGTCCTTAGGTACAGGAACAATACAAACTCCTGCTTCATTCAATCTATCTTGGATGTCCTTGGCTAAAGATTCCTTTATTAGCTTACATGAACCGCTCATGATCCCTATGGTTCCATCCATTTTTCTACCCTTATATTCCTTGATACCTGCTTTTTCAGTTATGGATATTCGTCCACCAAAGGTCGGACACCTATATATACACATGGCACACCCATGTCCGTACTTAACACAGTTTTCCATTGGCCCTGCACTTCCTGTGGCATCTATAAATACATCTGCCATCATTTTAGTGCCATCATCCAGCAATACAGAGGTTATAATATTATCTTTTACATTTACTTCTTTACCTCGCATCTGAAAAATTGTCTTTATGCCCATCTTATGTATTAAACCCCTGACATCTGCCTCAATCTCAGAAACATTATAAAAACTTGAATGCTTGTGATGGGGAAAATCAATGTTTGTATGAACACAATTATTATCAATCAACTCCACTAATTCTGGAGCACCTAAGGATTTTAGTTCTTCTGCTGCAGTATATCTACCATTGTTTCTTACTATCCCCCCAACTAATCCTGTGCCCAAAAGCATATCTGTTCTTTCTACCAATTCAACTTCTGCTCCATTTTTTTTAGCCTGTATAGCTGCAGCACAACCTGCCCAACCACCACCAAAGACAGCTACTTTAACCATGCTCTAATCACCTCATTTAAAAATTATATTACTACTATTCCCAGATACCCGTGTTTATATAAAGGGATTAAAAATTCTGAAAGCAAGATCACCATAGAAAGAGTCAATATAAAAGGAGTATGAAAACTTTTCGATTTTTCATACTCCTTTTATATTGTTTATTATTATCATAAGTTTTTTTTACGGTGCTTAATAATAATTTCAACTTACAAAAGCATTTTACAAACCACGACTGCTGCCAAAAATCCAGCTAAATCTGCTATAAGTCCTACGGTCATTGCATATCGTATTCTTTTAATCCCCACAGCTCCAAAGTAGACTGTAAGAATGTAAAAGGTTGTGTCAGTACTTCCTTGTAATGTGGATGCCACATAACCCAAAAAAGAATCGGGGCCGTAGTTTTGCATAATTTCAGTGGTCATTGCCAATGCACCACTTCCTGAAATTGGCCTCATTAAGGCCAATGGCAATATCTCAGCAGGTATTCCCAAAAAACTAGTAATTGGAGATAATAAATTAGTCAAAATTGCAAATGCTCCTGATTCCCTAAATATGCCTATTGCCACCAACATTGCCACTAAAAATGGTATTAACTTAACGGCAGTCTGAAACCCTTCCTTAGCACCATCAACAAAGGTATCAAAGACATCTACTTTCCTTATGTAAGCAAATAAAACCACTAAAAAAACCATGGCAGGTATTGCCCATTGGGATAAAATTGAAATAATTCCCATCAACCTCTCCTCCTGTATATTTTTCTAAAAATCTTATCCACGGTCACAGCCACAATGGTGGAACAGATGGTAGCCAATATTGTTGTTCCCACAATCCTTGTGGGGTCTGTGGAGCCTGTGGCTAACCTCAATGCAATTACTGTGGTTGGAATAAGGGTTATACTGGAGGTATTTAGAGCCAAAAAGGTACACATGGCGTTGGAAGCGGTTTTTTTATCTGGATTTAAATCCTGCAACTGCTCCATTGCCTTTAAACCTAATGGTGTAGCAGCACTACCCATTCCCAATAAATTAGCACTCATGTTCATAAGAATAGATGACATGGCAGGATGGTCAACTGGAACTTCTGGGAACAAAAATTTCGCCAATGGTTTCATTACCCTTACTAAAATTCTTAATAGACCCGATTTTTCAATAAGTTTCATTATACCTAACCAAAACGTAAGTACTGAAATTAACCCAAATGCCACTGTAACACCTTTTTCAGCAGAATCCAAAAGGGTTGTGGTTACAGTTTGAATATTGCCGTTTAATGCGGCGATACCAATGCCAAAGATTATAAAGAAAAACCATATTTTATTAACCATTATCCCTACCCCCTCTAATAAAGCTTAAGGACTTCAAGAGCTTTTTATACCAAGGTAAAGGTTTTGCTTCAACAGCACCTAAAGCAACTAAATCAGTGACAAAAATTAGTTCACTATCTGCAAAAACCCGATATTCCCCTAGCTTTTCGCCGGCAGATATGGGAGCTTTCTTAGGGTATATTTCTTTTTCATAGGTTATAACTGGATCAGTGTTATTTTTAGCGGGGTAGTATACGGTTTCATCTGTAATCACAGGTATGTATTTTTCCATCCCACCAGTAACCCCAGCAACATCGATAATTTTTCCCTTTGTAATTAGTTCAATGGGAGTAAAATTCTCGAATCCCCAGTCTATAAGTGCCATGGCATCATCAAACCAGTCAGGAGCATTTAAAAGAACCGCAACGAATTCTAGATCTCCCTTTTGTCCCACTGCACTTAAGCATCTTCCTGCTTTGGTTGTATATCCTGTTTTAGATGCAGTTGCATAAGGATAGTTTAATAAAAATTTGTTACTTGAATGAAAATCCCTGACCCTACCTTCCAATGTAGTTGATTTATACTGCTTGGTGTTGGCTATCTCTCTAAAAAGAGGATTATCCATGGCGTATGCAGTTATCAGTGCAAGATCATAGGCAGTGGTGAAATGATTTTGTGCATTTAATCCGTGGGGGTTTTCAAAGGATGTATTATTAGCTCCTATCATTTGAGCCTTTTTATTCATTAAATAGACGAAATGTTCTTCACTCCCAGCCACCGCCATGGCTATGGCCACTGCTGAGTCGTTACCTGAGCGAATCATAAGTCCATATAATAGGTCAATGAGTTTAAAAGTTTCTCCTTCTTCTAAATATATGGAACTTCCTTCTATACCCACTGCTTCCTTTGGAATCACAAATTCAGAATCTAAACTACCTATTTCTAAAGCTATTATCGCGGTCATAATTTTAGTGGTACTGGCCATAAGCATTTCTTCATGGTAGTTTTGCCCTGTTAAAACTTTCTTGGTATGTCTATCCATTAGTATGTAACTTTTTGCACTATAGCCATAAACCGAGCTACTGAATAAAATTAGGAAAGCCACACATAGGATAAGAAATCTTCTAGTTTTCATAAACATCTACTCCCAAACTTGTTTTCTTTAAATATATTAAAAAAAATGGGAGTATATGAGTAAAAAAGTAATCAATTAAAAAAGAGCATGAATTTAGATTCATACTCTTTCTTAGTTATTGGTTATTCCAAAAGGCTAACAGAACAGCCATAGGTATACACTAGACAATTATGTTTCATTTAAGTTAATGATTAGTGATCTGAAACCTGTGCTTGTAACTGTGCCAATTGAGCTTCGATTTTTTGTAATTTCTGAACATCACTACTTTGCCCTTTATCATCAAATATGGTTTGAACCTTTTCCATAAGCTGTGGCACCGCATCTATCAACCTATCGTAAATTGCATTGTTGCTCACGGGCAGCAATCTAACTTGGTTATTACCCACCACTAGAAAACCTACGGGTTGAACGGATACACCTGCACCACTACCACCACCAAAAGGCAATTCACCTTCATCATGCTCATGGGCTTCAAATTCAGTACCTCCTGCTGCAAAACCAAAGCCTACCCTAGAAACAGGTATTATAACACTGCCATCAGGAGTCTCAACAGCATCGCCAATAACTGTATTAACATCTACCATGTCTTTGATGCTTTCCATTGCTGTTTTCATTAGTCCTTGAATTGGATGATCTGACACTCTTTCCACCTCCTAATTTCTTGCTAATTTTATATTTTATAACCATGGTTGAAAAAAACATTCCTATAAGTATAATGTAACCTAGCCTAAGCTTTAATATACAATTAAGCTGAGTTTTAAAAACAAATCTATTAAACTCGGGATAAACCTTTATACTTGGATTACAACGGAATTTTACTGTTCTATTAAGCAAAAACAAAACCGTTGATTTAAGCTGCCATACTAAACCATATAAAGTTCCCGTCAATGCAGCATCATCAACTCCATACTCAGTTTCCCATTCAAATTTATCTAATTTAACAATCCTTTTTGTAATTTTTTGAAATTGTTTAATCTTTTTAAGTATGTAATCTTTTTTTACAATCAACTCACATAAGCCTTCTAGAAACATTTTAAAGCTCAATGTAAAACCTTTATTCTTATCAATTATTGGTTTTCTATGGGGTTTTTCTACTTCTGCTTCTACTTCTATTTTACCCTTTTTTGTAATAATTTTCGGAATGTCTAAATCAAAATTAATAAGTCTCCAAAACAAATGCACTCCCACATCTATTCGTTCATCATTCCCACGTTTTTTTATTTGAATATTAAGTTCCACTGGACTTAATCCCACCATAAGCCAAATGGGAATGGGTAATAAAAACCAGTACCATGACAACACCAAACACCTTCTCTCACCAAATAATAGTAATATATTACCCTAAAAAAAGAAATTTTAACCATATAAAAAAACTACCCCTCCAATAGGCTGGGTAGTTCTTCTAATTGTTTTAAACCAAACTGTTTTAAAAATTCCTCTGTGGTACCATATAAAATAGGTCTTCCTGTTCCTTCCTTTCGACCCACTTCTGTTATAAGCTCTCTATTTAATAATGTGGCTATGGCTTTTTCAACCTTTACACCTCTAATATCCTCTATTTCAGCCCTGGTAATTGGTTGCTTGTAGGCAATGATAGCTAAAGTTTCAACTGTTGCAGCAGTTAAATTATTATACCTCTCTATTCCAAATAGTTTTTGTATAAACTTATGATATTCTGGTTTTGAACACAACTGGATACCTCCAGCCACTTCTTTTATCATCAATCCCCCTGATTCTTCCTTCTCTTGTTTAAGATCTTCTAAAACCTTACTTACCAAAAGGGGTGTTATATCCATAACTTCTGCTATTTGTCCGAGGGTTAATGGCTCTCCTGAGGCAAACAATAAGGCTTCTAAACATGATTTTAAAGCTCCCCTTTCATCCATCAGCATACATCCTCCCTAAGAAATATATATATTTCTGCGAAAATTTCATCTTGAGCCACGGTTATGGCCTTCAACCTTATCAGCTCTAAAATTGCCAAAAAAGATATTACAATGTGATATCTACTGGGTGCATTTATCAAAAACTGTGAGAATGTCAATTTTCCCTTTTCACGAAGGTTATTTAATACCAGCTCCATTTGTTCTCCAATGGTGATTTCTTCTTTTTGTATGTTATGTGTCATTATTTTTTTTTCAAGTTTCTCCCTATCCAAAGCCTTTTGAAATGCTATAAATAGCTGATTTAATGAAATATTTACAGGCCTCTTTTGGGGTTCAATTAGTTCAGGGGCCCTGGTATGGAAATATTCAGCGTTATTAGCCATGTCCATCATAACCTGGGAAACCTCTTTATATTTTTTGTATTCCAAAAGCCTTCGTATCAGCTGTTGCCTTGGGTCTTCTAAATTGTCCATTTCCTCGCCATTGCCTTTTCTTACAGGTAGTAATGTGCGGCTTTTAATATCAATCAAGGTTGCGGCAACTAATAAAAATTCACTGGTGGTTTCCAAGTCTAATTCTTCAATATTTTCTATGGCTTCTAAAAACTCTTCTGTAATTTGACCTATGGATATTTCACTTATATCTACTTGGGCCTTTTCAACTAAATGTAGCAATAAGTCGAAAGGACCCTCAAAACTTGACAATTTTATGTTAAATTCCAAATATGCCCCTCCCTAGATAAATAGCCTAATAAATGGTAATGCCATGGTTTCCAATGCACCAATGACAGTAAAAGCTACTGGTGATAGAAATCTTGGTAAAACACCTGTGATAAGTAGTAAAACTAGAATAAATGGTGCATATTGCTCTATTTCACCATATTTTATCCTATGCTTTACTGGTAATAAACTGGTCAACACCTTCGAACCATCCAAAGGTGGTAAAGGTATTAGGTTGAAAAGCATAAGGTATATATTATAAATTGTCAGCATTTGAAATAGCTCTCCCATATACACAGTTACAGGTGAGAATCCAAAAACTCTCAATCTGAAGAGATAGAAAAAAATAACACTTAAAAAACCTAACAATAGATTAGATAAGGGTCCTGCTATGGATACTAACAAGATGCCCCTATTCCTATCTCCTTTGAAGTTAAAGGGATTAACAGGAACAGGACGGGCCCAGCCAAATCTAACAAAAACAAGCATCAAAAGTCCTAGGGGATCGATGTGATCCACAGGATTTAAAGAAAGCCTTCCTGAACGTCTTGGAGTTGGGTCTCCCAACATATCTGCTGCCTTGGCGTGGGCGTACTCGTGAAATGTCAACGCAATTAACAAGGCAGGTAAAATTATATGAATGTTACTTATGAAATCATTTAATCCTC
>CAYYRM010000132.1:0-7259 GCA_964474005.1 uncultured Eubacteriales bacterium | reverse complement strand
CCCCTTTACTTAACATGGAATTAATCTTTCTTTCATACATGGTATCCTGTAGTTTAGGATATCCCATAAAAACCCCAAAAGCCAAAACAAAAAGAAGTATACCCACAATTTTCTTTTTATCCAATATTACTCCTCCTACCCCTATGATTATTTTTTATGTACTCTGACGAAAGTTGGATTCCTTGGCATATTTGTAGTATATATGGGCAGATATGTTATTTGGTCTGTGCTTTTGCTTATGGTTACTAGGACAAATATACTATCAAAATTTTTAGCTGCGAAAATATAATCTTTATTGCTTCCTAAAAAAAACGTATCCCGATCCAGTTCCTTTTGGTAAATGATATTGTTGCTCTCTAAATCCTTTATCATGTATATGGTATTTATTTCTACGCCCTTAAGGTAGTCGAAAATATAGTTTTGAACCACTTGGGTGTATGAGTCTTTTGTTATTCTGTAAATTTGCGGATATTCTTCCGTTGTATCTATGGTTGGAAAAAGTACATCCCTTTGATCAATTGTGGTTTCTGTTCCACTGGCTAAATCATAAATTTTTCCCCCAGGGAAACTCTGATAGAATCTATGGTCATCCACCCATTCTACAATTATACTGTATTCATCCAAAGTTTTAACTAAGCCGTAATCATCGTCAAGGAAAAAAGCCCGTGCCCCATTGTCTGTCCACCCTGTCAAGAACAGATAACTTCTATTAGTACTTACACTACTTATAGGATAGCTGTAATCATTCTTAAAACCATGGCCTAGTTCCCCTAGGTCAGTCTGATTAAAAAGGTCATATTTGTAAAGTCTTTTATTATCACCTATGAACAAAAGAATTCCATTATCGTTTATATTTAAACTATTTTGTATATAGAAACCATTATTTATGATTTCAAGGGTTTTTTCTAATCCTTCTACTTCAGAAAAACCCTCTCCATCATTTAACTGAGCTATTATCTTTTCACGTTGTTCACTGTTTTCTAACTGAGATAGCAATTTGTAGTATTGGTAATAAGTGTTTTCTGTCATAAAAGGGGAGTTAAGCATTCTTATGGTAAAGGGTTCATTATAATGATCACGGTTAGCAAAAAGTCCTATTTGACGCATTATCTCCTTGGGAATATCTAAATTTTCTAGTTTCCTAAGATGGTCGTCTAAAAGCTCATCAATTTTTTCCTCAGGATAACTACTATAATTAATGGTTTGACCATGTAAAACATAAGCAGAAATAATGGCGTAATATTGCTCTTTGAACATGTTAGAAACTTCATTGTGAACGTCTATTAGTTCCTGTATATTGCCCTTTATTGCGTGGTAGTAAAGAAATACCATATCGATTTCTTTCTTATCTCCCCTTATTTCCATGGCCCTTTCAAGATCCCATTCATCGGATCCACGTCCCCAACCCAATATATAACTCAATGCCAAGGCATTTCTTAATTCTTCACCCTTAAAAACAATTCCACCCATTTTGTCAAAATCCCGTAACAGCCAAATCAGTTCTTTACCCATATCATTTACAACCATTTGCACTATCTTTTTATTGTCATTTTTAATTAAATTATCCAATTTTGTCTGAAACGTATCGTCATTTAAATAAAAGTAACTTTTTAAAAGAGCAAAGTTCTTCCATGAATCCTCTGAAATCTCTTCTTTTTCGAACATTGCAATTATCTCAAAGTATTCCCCATCAGCCATTAAGGCCTCTACTTCTCTTTTCAATTGAAAGTCCTGTATATTGGGATAACCAATAAATATTCCCAAGGCAATAATAAAAATAAGTAATCCAGCTATTTTCTTCTTATCCAACCCAAACCCCTCCCTAGACTTCCTTTAATTATATTTCACTGATATGTATTCTCTTTTTTTGTTCCTTTTCCTTCACATAAGGACTAATTGCCTTGACTTTTTTGAAGTTTTAATACCATGCCTTGTATGACTCAAGGAGAACTTTGATGCTTTTTATAATAGCGTAAAATAATTAACAAAGGAATCTAAAAAATAATTGTTCATTTTTAACTGTATCTGCCTTGTCATAGTGGTTTACCATAAGTCAATTATATCTAATATTGCCCACCCATATGTGACTGTATGACATAATAAGGATAAATCTTATTTTCCAATGTATTTTTATTAACTGCCACTATAGTTAAAAATCTTTTACCTATACTTTTAAGTCCATATATATTATCCGAATCATCACCTAAAAACTCAAAATCTAGCGGATACTTATAAATAATTTCTTTAGTTGTATTATTCCTAATGACATAAAATTCCTTGTTCTTTCCTTCCACTTCATCGTATTCGATGGCAGTATATTTCTCTTCATCCATGGACCACACTAATGACGTTTTTTCTAAGGGAGTAATATTTATAGGAGTTATGCTACCCCTTAAGTAATCTGTTAGAGTATTTAATTTTGCGTCATACATCCTCCACTTACCATTACTTTCCATATAGACAAGTCTATTATCATCTAGCCATGTTTTGTTTAAGACATCACCAAAATCTTTAACAAAGTTTAAATTGCTATCGAATAAAGTGTAATATTCTTTCCAGCTTCCATCATCAGAATAATTGAATGCAATAAAGAATTTCCTTCCTTTGCTATAGGCGTTTTCATTTATTCGATGGTTAAAGCTGATGTTTAGCTGTTTTTCTTTTTCCAGATCATAAAATAAATAATCCCCGTGCCAATTCATTGCCATTAAAATCCCTGATTTAGTTACTTGCTGTGGGTAAATAATGGGAATACCAATTTCTAATAAAGTTATAATTTCCTCTAATCCCTCAATCTTGTAGGATTCATTTTTATTCGCCATTTCTTTAAGTTCTTGAATTACTTTATTTGTGTTTTTATATTCGTCTAGCTGATTTATTAATTTGTGATAGGTAAAATATATGTTTTCTCTAAAAAGAGGAGAATTGTGTATTTGGTTAAAGACTTCAATTAAGACATAATTCAAACTCACGCTATATTCTAAATCTAACAAAGTTAGGGAAAGGGTTTCCATTATTCCATCGGGGAAAGGAAGGGATTCTAAGAATGATATATATTCTTGAACGAAAGCCATTCTCTCATTTGTACTATCAATTTTAGAAAATTTTCCCCAAAAATAACGCCTAATTAATTCCTCACTCATTAATCTGTAATACTCTTCCTTTATTTTGCTGGGAATTAGTTCATCTTCAAGTAATAATTTATGATACTCTTTTTGTTCAAGATAGTAACTTATATATATAAAATCTATTTCATATCTACTTCCCCTTAGCTCCATTGCTTTATCTAATGCTTTAGTATCCTCTGTTTGCTTGTATTGTTCATAATAAATGTTTGCCAAGATATAGTTAGCATCACCATCTAGAAATACCCCTTCCATGGGGTGAATTTTCATTAGCTTACGGCCTAATCTCTCTCCTAATCTATCAACAATCTCTTGAACTATTTCAACTTCGTTATCTTTTATCAGCATATCTAATTTAATATCAAATCCAGCTTTACCTAATTCAAATTCACAAATTAATTTATTTATGTAAGAACTGGTTGATATATCATAATCCCTTTTTGCTAAAATTTCGTATGCCTCTTTATACTGGCCATTTGAAATGAGACTTTCCACTTTTCCTTCTAGGTAGAATCCTTGTAATGTTGGGTAGCCAAATATTAAACTTATTAACAATGCGAAAAGAATTAATCCAATAATTTTTTTTCTTTCCTTTATCATCCCCTAAAGACCTCCCTAAAGAAAGTGTTCAATTCATATATATAGACGTAAGAGTGCAGAAAAAGTTTCACTTCTAAATGAATATTTTTACATTGATATAAAAGAGTGGTATCCTATATATAGTACCTGAAAAACATTACCTATAATATCAAACTGGAGTGAATATACATGAACGAATTTTTGCCTATATCAAAAAAAGATATGGATTCAAGGGGCTGGGACACCCTTGATTTTATCATAGTAAGTGGAGATGCCTATGTGGATCATCCTTCATTTGGTACTGCAATTATTGGTAGGGTTCTAGAAAGTAAGGGTTTTAAGGTTGGTATTATCCCACAGCCCAACTGGAACAACTTAGAGGATTTTAAAAAATTAGGCAGACCCAATTTAGCCTTTTTGGTTACCAGTGGTAATATAGATTCCATGGTTAATCATTATACCGCTGCAAAAAAACGTCGAAAAGATGATCAATACTCCCCCGGTGGGAAAGGTGGCTTAAGGCCAGATCGAGCCACTTCTGTTTATTGCCATAAGGTAAAGGACGCTTTTGGTGATGTACCTATTATTATTGGTGGTGTGGAAGCCAGCCTCAGAAGGCTTGCCCATTATGATTACTGGGATGATAGGGTAAGGCGTTCTGTCCTTTTGGATTCCAAGGCAGATTTGTTGCTCTATGGCATGGCTGAGCAACAAATCATTGAAGTTGCTGAAGCTTTACAAAGTGGTTTACCCATAGATCAATTGACATTTATAAAGGGGACCGCATATGTAACCAAGGATATATCCCATGTGGTGGATAAAATCATACTACCCTCTTATGAAAAAATGTCAAAATCTAAAGAGGATTATTGCAAACATTTTATGTTCCAATACAACAATACCGATAGCATAGTGGCTAAACCATTGGTTGAGCCCTATGAGAAAAGTAATGTTTTTGTGGTGCAAAATACCCCTGCAGACCCCCTTCCCACTTCGCAACTGGATTGGGTTTATTCACTTCCTTATACTAAGCAATACCATCCTATATATGAAAAAGATGGAGGTATACCTGCCCTTACAGAGGTTAAATTCAGTCTTGTAAGTAGTAGAGGTTGTTTTGGTGGATGTAGTTTTTGTGCCCTAAACTTTCACCAGGGACGAGCCATACAACCTAGAAGTAGTCAATCCATAGTCAATGAGGCCAAACAGATGATATGGGATCCTGATTTTAAAGGATATATCCATGATGTTGGTGGCCCCACTGCAAACTTTAGGCAAAAGGCCTGCGAAAAACAAGTAAAACATGGTGTGTGTGCCTCCAAACAATGTCTGTTTCCCAATCCATGTAAAAACCTTCAAATTGAACATGGTGAATATCTTGATTTATTAAGGGAGCTAAGGACTCTGCCCAATGTCAAAAAGGTTTTTGTCCGTTCAGGTATTAGATATGATTACTTAGTACATGACAAAAATCAGGAATTCTTTAAGGAGCTTTGTGAGCATCATATATCAGGCCAGCTAAAGGTGGCACCTGAACATATATCCCCTAGGGTACTCCAAAAAATGGGCAAACCGGGACGAGATGTTTATGAAAGGTTTGTCAATAAATATGAACGGATAAATGAAAAGCTAGGTAAAAACCAATTCTTAGTACCTTACCTCATGTCTTCACACCCAGGCTCTGACCTACATGCGGCCATTGAACTGGCGGAATATCTCAGAGATATTGGTCACAACCCAGAACAGGTTCAAGATTTCTATCCTACCCCTGGAACCCTGTCAACTTGTATGTACTATACTGAACTGGATCCAAGGACCATGGAACCTGTTTATGTACCAAAAACACCCCACGAAAAGGCCATGCAAAGGGCGTTATTGCAGTATCGAAACCCCAATAATTACGATTTGGTTTATGAAGCTCTTACAAAGGCAAAAAGAAAGGATCTAATAGGATTTGATAAAAAATGCCTAATTAGACCCAAAACCAACCGTACCACTTCGGATTATGTACCAAAGAAGAAGGCAAAATCCCCTTCCCCTACGGATAATAACAAAAGAAATACAAAGCCACCTAAGGGAAAGGTTAAGCCAGGTTATAAGAAACGAGCTAAGGGTAAGTAACTAACAAAGTTCTTGGGACAGTTTGAATTTGTTTTTTTCCATCATAACATCCAAGATTTCACGATCTGTTAAAACCATACCTGGGGTGCCAATACGCCCTAGGTTTTTTATTGTCTGTTCACAGGTTTCTGCCACTATACCATTATCAGGAGTTGCAATGACATCATCCAAAGCCAATAAGGCCGATTTTAAAGCAACCAGTGCAGCCGTTGATAGTTTAAAGGCACAGCCTGTTTTTGCACCATCACAAATTACACCGGTGACATCTGCAACCATGTTTTTAATGGTTCCCTCCATTTGCCTTACCTCACCACCTAATAACCAAACTATGGCCACAGAAGCTCCTGTGGCCGCAGCCACTGCACAACCGCAAAGGGCTGATAAGCTTCCCGTGTAACCTTTAATGTAAATGGTTATTAAATGACTTATGGCCAATGCCCTAACCAATTCTTCCTCTGTCTTTTTAAAGTATTCAGCCACTGAAACCACAGGTAAAATGGCTGTCAGACCATGGTTTCCACTTCCTGCACTACTCATCACAGGCATCTGATGACCTGACATCCTAGCATCTGACGCCGCAGCTGTAAGTAAAACACTTTGCTGCATGACATCATTAGCTATTATCCCTTGGTCAATTTTTCTTTTAATGCTGGCTCCCACTCCCATACCTAGGGCCTTTTCTAAACCGACGGTTGCTATGGCTTTATTCATTTTTGCACCATCTAATAAAAACATTAGGTCATCATAAGGTATTGCCTCCACCTCTTCAATTATGTCCTTTATGGACATTTGAAGGAGGCCATGGGTGTTTTTAACCTCAATTGAATCATTTTTGTCTGATTGATAAATAATTTCTTCGTTAACCTCAACTGTGCAAATATCATCATGGCGATTGCGGATTTCACACTTCCCCTTACCCATATCGCTTATAACAGTTACTGCCACGTAAAGATTACCGTTATTATAATCTATTTCCGATGTAATTCTGCCTGTTTTTAAAAAATCTAAGGCTTTTTTAATACTATCTGGTGAGAGGTTTGATAACACTTCCAGTTTCAAATCAGGGTTACCAGCCATGGCCCCAAGGGCAGCTGCAACATCTAAACCAACCACACTGACACCGGGTATACCCACTGCCATTCCATTTTTATAAATATTAGGGCTCACCTTTACAACTATGCTTTTTACTTCACCAGCTATTTTGCTTTTTGCAGTGGCTGCAGCCAAAGCCACTGCCATGGGTTCCGTACACCCTAAAGCTGGTACTACCTCCCTTTTTAGTAAATTTAACATTTCTAATTTGGTTAGCATAACATTCTCCCCTATCCCATGTTAATGTTTATCCATTTATAACTTTATTTAACTAAAATCTAAGGGGCTACTAACGTAGCCCCTTAATTAATTTCCCATATGTCCTTTTAAATTGTTTATATT
>CAYYRM010000131.1:0-7271 GCA_964474005.1 uncultured Eubacteriales bacterium | reverse complement strand
TGTAAGGACCCTGTATCATTTAGCAAAGGGATTTCAGTAGATTTGTATAATTTAAGAAGCCATGGCTAATCCCATGGCTTCTTTTTTTGAAGATCAACAGAATAATTAAATTATTATTAACAAAAAGGTTTTACATAATTCAGCGTAGAATATAGATTAATGTCATAATAAATAATCAACATAAAAAGAGGTGAAAGGGATGAATGGATTGTTTGGGTTGTTTATCTTTTTGTTTGCTGCTTTCATAATATTTTATCCACCTATTTGGGCATATGGCGATGCTGAAAAAAGGGGGAAATCAGGCTGTCTAGTTGCTTTACTGGTATTTTTATTAGCATTTCCCGTAGGGCTTATCATATGGCTAATAATCAGACCTGAGGACAATAGTTACTAATATCGAAAAATCAAAAGCTATGCCTTGGCATAGCTTTAAACATTTATTTGATTAGCTGAAATTTGACCCCTTTCACTTCTGTGCTGACAGAGGCTTCTGATAACCACAGACCCTATAACTATAGCCCCACCCCAAACTGCATAAGGGCCCGGGGATTCCCCAGTAAACAGAAATACCCAGATGGGATTAAGTAGGGGCTCTATGATGGGGATTAGTATAGCCTCAAGGGCTGAAACGTGTTGTACTGCCAATGAATATAGGATATAGGAAATTCCCAGTTGGAATACTCCCAAAATCAGTATTCCAGTTATACTTCCTAAGGTTGGAGTTACATAGAACAAAAAGGGTATTGCCACCAAAAAGGTTAGAATATTGCCAAGCATGGTCATCTCCACCGGTGATCCTTCACTTTGAAGCTTCAGGTAGATGGCTACACCAGCCATGGCTACACCACTTAGCACCGCCACAAAGTTACCAAACATATTGCCACTGCCTAAATCCCCCACGAAAAACAGTGTCATACCAAACATTACGGCAGCCACTGCAAACCAGTCATGTATGCGGGTTTTTTCCTTTAAAAACCAACCACAAAAAAGTGCCACCCATATGGGAGCAGTAAATTGGAGCAATATGGCATTGGCTGATGTGGTAAGCTTATTTGCAGAAACAAAAAGCAGCATTAGCAATGCATAAAGAAATCCCCCAATAAGCTTATTGCGGTTAAAATTCCTTATTGGCTTTTTTAGATAAAAAAGCATGACAAGTGCGGAAATCCCACTGCGGGACCCAGCGATGGCAATGGGGTTCCAATCCACAAGCTTTATAAATAATCCACCCATACTCCATAAGATAGCGGTAATAACAAGATAAAAAATTGCCCTCTTTCGAGTCATTATATCTCACACTCCAAAACCATTATTATTTATATCAATTATATATATGAGGCTTAGAAGATACAACAGTGTTTTTTTGTTGTATAATAAACGTGAAACTTATAAGGAGGTTTGTTTATGAGAATTTACATCACTAGACATGGGGAAACCCAGTGGAATAAAGAAGGAAAGATGCAAGGGTGGATGAACTCTGATCTTTCAGATAAGGGAATGGAATGTGCTAAAAAAACTGGTGAGTTCTTAAAAAACATTGATTTTGATTGTATCTATAGTAGCCCATTGGGAAGGGCATATGATACTGCCTTACATATACGGGGAGAAAAGGATACCCCCATTATAGAAAAAGAATACTTAAAAGAGATGGGTTTTGGAATATGGGAAGGAATGGAACGTTTTAAGGTGGATGAAATCTATGCAGATGAGAGCTTTCTGTTTTGGAATCAACCCCATTTATATACCCCTGTAAAGGATGGAGAAGGCTATACAGAACTTCTTAAAAGGGCAGAAGAAGGTTTTAAAGACATTTTAGCATCCTCTGTGGGTTATGAGAATATATTAATCGTTGCTCACGCAGCCATTTTAAAAGCCATATTTTTAAACCTAAAAAAATTACCCCTAGAAGATTTTTGGAAACCACCATTTTTGCATAACAATTGTCTATCCATTTTGGAAGTGACCCAAGACGGAATTGAGTTTATCCTAGAAGGAGATGTTTCCCATCTATAAGACAAGGGGACGTTTCTTCTGTCTGGTTTGTGGGCTCTTGTTTAAATGGGAATTATACACTGAAAGGATTGATCATGGTGAAGACATATGATTTTGAAGCAATTATAAAGAAATCAGAAGTTGGCAGTGGTGGTGCATATGTTGAATTTCCATATGATGTTCAAGAGGAATTTGGGGTAAGAGGTAGAGTAAAGGTGGTTTGTAGTTTCGAAAATGTTGAATATCGGGGTTCTTTAGTAAAGATGGGTACTGATTGTCATATTATTGGGATAACAAAGGACATCAGAAAAAGTATCCAGAAAGATGTTGGAGATAAAATAAAGATATCCATATATCAAGATACTGAAGCTAGGATAGTGGAAATTCACCCTTTGCTTAAGGCTAAAATGGATGAGGAAGTATCTTTAAAGGATAGTTATGAAAAATTATCCTATACAAGGAAAAAGGAAATCCTAAGTTTATTAAACAGTGCAAAGAAAGAAGAGACTCTTATTAAAAGACTAAATACAATCATACTGGAACTTAAAAAATGATTTGTTAATAAAGAGTTCATATCTTATAAATTGACTTATGCATATGTAAGCCTATATAATGGAAATGTTAGTAAATTAAAAAAGTAAGCTGGAAAGGGGTTGTATTTATTATGAAAAAGTCCATTGCTGAGGTGAACCCAACCAATTAAATAGTGGGGTCAAGGTTTTGTGTTAAGCATTAGTGAGCAATATATTGCTTGCCTTTGTTTCACATACCCTTTTGACCAGCCCAAATAACCCCTAAGCCTATATAAATAGTTACAGGCACGATAACGGTTATCGTGTTTTTTTGTACCCATTTTTAAAACCACAGGGATTATTTCTGTGGTATTTTTATGCCCAAATTTAAGCTTAGGGTTTCAAAATCAAAGGAGGATTCAACATTGAATTTAGTTAATTACGGATGGAATGAAAATTGGAAAGAAGAGTTTGATAAACTGGCCATAGATGAAAATGTAGTACCAGCTAGGGTTACAACTGTATACTCAGACAGGTACGACATTATAACTGAACATGGAAAAAAAGAAGCAAGGATGTCTGGAAAAATGATTTTTGATTCCACATATGCTGCCAAAAATCCTGCCATAGGCGACTGGGTTGCTGTGGAATATAACCCAAATGGACCCTCAATGATAAAGGCGGTCCTACCAAGAAAAAGTTGTCTGCAAAGACAAGGGATAAATGGAGAACTTGAGGCACAGGTAATAGGTGCCAATGTTGACAATTGCTTATTAGTTCAGTCATTGCTGGGGGATTTTAACATCGCAAGATTGGATAGATATTTAACTATGGTATGGGATTCTGGGTCAGTGCCAATAATTATTTTGACAAAGGCTGATTTAGTATCCCAAGAAGAAATGCTAGATAAGATTGAACAGGTGAAAAATGCTTTTTTTGGTACAGATGTTATAGCCATTTCATCACTTACCAAACAAGGATTAGAGGAATTGATGAATTTATTACTGCCTACTAAGACCTATATGGTTATGGGGAGCTCAGGGGTAGGTAAATCTACTTTGCTAAATCTTTTGATGGGTGAAGAGGTTATGGCTACGGCAGATGTTCGGGAAGATGATCAAATGGGTCGCCATACAACCACACATCGTCAAATGTTTGCCCTTAAAAACGGAAGTATTTATATAGACACCCCTGGAATGAGGGAAGTGGGGCTATTTAGCTATAGTGGTTTAGACCAAGCATTTGGAGATGTGGTGGAATATGCTGCCAAGTGTAAATTCAATGACTGTACCCATGAAGATGAACCTGGCTGTGCAGTTCAGGAAGCCATTGACTCAGGCTCTCTTTCTGTGGATAGATGGAAAAGCTACTTAAAGCTGAAGAAAGAGGAAAGGGTCTATGACATCAAACAAAGAAGACTAAGACAAAAGATAAATAATGCCAAGGTGAAAAAGCAAAAGGTGCATTATAAGGATTTTAAACGGGGTGGCACAGGTAGGATTGAGTACTAGACAAGGGGACGTTTCCCTTGTCTAGTACTCAGAAAGTGGAAATAAAAACATTTTGCCACCGATACACTAGAATAAAAAGATTAAAATATAGCCACGGATCCACACAGATCAACACGGATAAAAACCTATAATAAAACTACTAACAACTAACAACCTAACAACTAACAACTAATAACTAATAACTAATAACTAATAACTAATAACTAATAACTAATAACTAACAACTAACTACTAACAACTAACTACTAACCAAGAAAGAGGTGACACATATGGATATTTTAGATCATATTCTCCAGCGGCGAAGTATACGTGCATTTAAAGATACTAAAATAGACGAGGAGACCATAGTCAAGCTACTTCAAGCTGCCATGGCTGCACCCACAGCATGTAATAATCAACCGTGGGAATTTGTTGTTATCACCGACGATGATATTGTAGCGAAATTAAAATCTAGAATGACTTTTGGTAATTATAGCTGTCCATTAATCATAGCGGTTTGTGGCAATCTCAAACTAGCCAAAGGTGGAATGGAGAATTACTGGGTACAGGATTGTAGTGCTGCAATGGAAAATATTTTATTGGCAGCATCAGGTTTGGGTTTAGGTTCAGTGTGGGTAGGAGTATATCCCTTGCCCAGTGTAATTAAACCTGTATCTGAAGTATTGAATCTACCTTCATACGTTGTACCCCTAGGGTTAGCCTATATTGGTTATCCAAAAGAAGAAAAGGAGCCTAGGACCCAATATAACGAAAAACGGGTTTACTGGCAACAATATGATCAAAATAGGAAGCATAGAAGTAGACCTAAAAATCTAAAGGACAAGGGGACGTTTCCCATGTCTTGTAAAAAGGACAAGGGAAACGTCCCCTTGTCTGGTAACGTGCCCTTTGCCCAGCACACGGGACAGATGAAACGTCCCCTTGGCTGGTACCCTTGTGGATGAATTCTTTTTACCATGCAGGATATTTTTATTAAAGGTAGAATTAATCTAATTAGAACAGGGGGAATGGGAAATGGATAAAAAAAAGTTGATTATTTTAGTTGTTTGGGCTATAGGCATACTTTTGGCTGTGGGGGTTTTGTCTATACCAGATAGTACTGTCAGAATTAAAGGTCTTGGTAACACCAATAGTAATATTAGCAATGGTGGGTTTGTGGCTGAAGCTGATGGATGGGTTTATTTTGTAGACCAAGAGGATTTTGACAAATTCTATAAAACTAATGGCGATCAAGTGGTGAAACTTACAGATGACCGGGTTTCAAATATCAATGTGGTTGAGGATTGGATTTTCTATATTAACATATCAGATCAAAATAAGGTATATAGGATGAAAACAGATGGTAGCAAAAAAGAAGACCTAGGGTTTAGGTCAGTTAACATAATGGTGGAGGATGGTTGGATTTATTTTACAAATGCAGGGGACAATCGAAGGATTTATAGGGCTAGGGTGAATGGTAAAGATGTAGAAAAAATTACTGAAAAAAGAGCTATTAATTTTAACTTATTTAAAGAAGATATTATTTTCTATGAGTTGAACACTGGACATGTATATAAGGTCCCTAAAGAAAAGGGGCGTGAAGTCTTAATAAATGACTCAGTAACTGTATCACGTCTCATTGTGGATAACAATTGGATTTATTGTGCAACAAGGAATGATAATAATTTTGAAATTTACAAGATGGATCTAGACGGGCAAAACCTTCAAAAGGCAGTTGAGGATTTTACTCACTTAACATCTCAATTTGCAGTATTTAATGACAGTATTTACTTTGTATCAAATTATAACGAAACAGCAACAGCGCCATATAATATTCAAGGTTTGCTGAGCAGAAAATCCCTTACAACTGGGGAGATTTATCCTCTATCCTTTTTTGATATTGACCTAATAGGCTCAACCACAGACAAGATCTATATAAAGGGTAGAGAGCTTCGTACGATTATAGATTTTGATGGTAAGGATGAAAACTACATAATGTCAGAATTGTTAGCTAAAATAAATGAAATGGCAGCTGATGGTAGCCTAAACCACTATAATCAAATGTTAAGAAGAGATTTAGTTGAAGACCAGGACAATGTATTTCTTTTAATGGATAATAAAATTGTGAGTTATGATAAAAAAACTAAAGAGACAAAGCAAATGGTCAGTGGATTAAATTATAATCTAAATATGTGGGGAGATAGTCTCTACTATATTAAATTAGTTGAAGGGAATAAACAAAGGGTTTATCTAACCAAAGCAGATGGATCACATACAGAGTTGGTTGTGGATAAAGATGTATTTTTTATACAAATAGAAAACGATATTCTATATTACATGAGTAACGATAACCCTGAAAAACAACTTATTATTTATTCCATGGATCTAACAAAAGGAGAAGTAATCTCCACTACATCAATAAATGATTATGATTTTGCTAGTGTATTCTTTGTATATGAAAACCAGTTCTTTTTTGCGGGAAGTGAGCTGGGACTTGGAAAAATAAAACTTAATGGAGAAGGATTGTTCGAACCCATTTTAAGTGCCAGTGAATTAGGACCAGACTTTCTTGATTTCTATATTACCAATAATAAGATTATAATAGATAACCGTAGTATACTCCAAGTTGATTTGGATACTTATGAAATTAAGACATTACCCTTTACAGGGCAGAGGATAGTTTCTGTCATAGATGATTATATAATCTTCACTAATATGAATATAAATAGTTTAGTGATATTTAATTTAGATTCTGAAAAAACTTCAATTTTGCCAAATAGAATATCCAATGCTGGATCTTTTACATGGATGATTAATTTCAGTAGCCAGTTTATCATGGTCGTTGAAGATATCACAAACTATATTGATTATGACGGAAGGATTTTAAATTCATATTTTGGTCAGGATTTAGCTAGGTACCATCTGCCATAACAAAAAAATAAACATGGAGTAAAGCCAAGACCGCTGAAAAACCTCCATCTTCGTTGTTACTGCGAAGGCCCATCATCCTCACGTATTACATATACGTGAGGATGATGGGTTTTCTTATGCCTTAAATTCTTAAGATTTTTGAGCGATCTTAAAGATAAAGACTTTATCAGTGGCTTCACTAAGGCTCCGTGTTTATTTTTTTGTCATTTTTATGGTCATTTTACTTTATTATACGAACTAATTTTACAGTGATAAAGTACCTATATTTCGCAAATCTCATTACTTTATCACCGAGTAAATCTGTTAAATTTTCTTAAAAATAATTTAGGAATAAATAAAAAAATAC
>CAYYRM010000130.1:0-7279 GCA_964474005.1 uncultured Eubacteriales bacterium | reverse complement strand
ATTTAAATGTTACAAATTCATCAAAGAAATCATACAATATCTATTTTATTTCTTTTATTTTTTTAGTGTTATTACTGTCTATCAAAAGCTTTTCACTTATTTTACTAACCATTTTTCTCTTCCTTATGGTTTTTAAGTAGTTCTAGCTCTCCAATGATTTTTTTCTGTTCAACTATTAGTTCACTGATCCCTTTTTCCGCCAAGGACAATAAACTCAAAAACTCATCCTTGGAAAATGGAGCTTCTTCTCCTGTTCCTTGGATTTCAACAAATTTATTTGAACCAGTCATTACAACATTCATATCAACTATGGCATTACTATCTTCCACAAAAGCTAAATCAAGCATTGGTTCTCCAGCAACCAATCCAACACTGGTGGCTGCTAAGTAATCAATTATAGGTAATTTGGACAGTTTACCTTCGTTTATTAATAAATTACAAGCTTCAACTAAAGCTACAAATGCACCTGTAATGGCAGCGGTTCTTGTACCTCCGTCTGCTTGGATAACGTCACAGTCAATCCATATGGTCCTTTCCCCTAAGGCCTTTAAGTCCACTACTGAGCGTAAAGCCCTACCAATAAGACGTTGGATTTCTAGGGTTCTCCCCCCTTGCTTCCCCCTGGCTGCTTCCCTAGGATTTCTGACACTGGTGGCCCTAGGAAGCATAGAATACTCCGCAGTGACCCAACCTTTTCCTTCACCCTTTAAAAAAGGTGGAACCTTTTCATCGATTGTTGCGGTACATATAACTTTAGTTTCACCGGTTTCCACCAATACGGAACCCTCAGCGTGTTTAATGTAATTTGTGGTTATTTTTACAGGTCTTAACTGGTCATTATGTCTTTGATCATTTCTCATTTAATTTCCTCCATTACTTTAAAATTTGCAAATTATCTACCTCTGTGGTTCCCACCAATCCAGCCAAAAGGTACAACTGCTGTAAAGGATCCCACTTAAATTCTTTAAGGAGATAAAAACCCTTTATGTCACCACTTCTTTTGACATGGATTCTTGGTCCTGAACATGGAAATATAACTTCTTTCCCTATATTAATATGTTCATCATCATAATAAGATATATTGATATTCTTAGAAATAATTTCTTTTACCGCTGTTTCTACTTCCATTAAGTCTATATTGGGTTTTGTTGGAAATTCAAGGACGAATCCATGCTTTATATCACTATGAAACTGTGGTTTATCTAATCCTAAATCCATCAGTACCTTAGATGTCAAGTCCTCAGCAGAATGGGCCATCTTTCTATACTTTATAGAGTTAAAAACAATATCTGCAATTTCCTTGGATTCAGGACCAAAAACACCAGGCCTTGTTATTATTACCTCTTCGCCAACTCCTATTAAAACTTCTGCATTAAAACCTAAATAAGGGTAAAGTAGGTCAAAGTGCTCCACGATAACCCGTTTGTCTTGGCGAGTGGCCTCTTTTACTGCTTCAGCTATCTCCCAAACCTGGGTAAATGCCATCTCAAAGCGCACATCTAGATGATATGTGTGTGATTTAAAATGGCCTTTCTCGTATTGGCTTAAAAGGGGAAGAGGTCGCATATTTATGCCTTCATCATCGTTGGTTAACTCAAGCCCAGGAAACATCCCCCTTATTAATAGGGATTTACCAGCTCCAGCATCTCCAATAAAGCCTATAAGCTTATCAATGGGACTTAAATACCTTTGAGTTAAATGGGTACCTAAAAGCATCAACCTCTTTTTACCCCTGGGGGCAAAGTATGTTGCATGCATCAGGGACTCATGGGTAACTGATATCATCAATGCACCTTCTTTGCATTTTTATTTAGTATTATACCATATGGGATGAAAATTTTCCCATAAAATTTCTAATTTAAAAAGAGCGCTATTTACGCTCTTTTATTTTTTGTTATTTACTATTTAAATATTTATCCTTACCAATTTTGTAAAAATCATCCCCAAAAGAGTCTATGGCTACAATACAGGGAAAGTTTTTTACTTCTAATCTTCGTATACCCTCAGTGCCCAAATCCCCATAGGCTATTAACTCACTTTTTGTAATCCTTTTGGAAATAAGGGCTGCGGCACCACCCACGGCACTGAAATACACCCCTTTATTTTTAACCATGCTTGCCACAACCTCTTCGCTCCTAAGTCCTTTGCCTATCATACCTTTTAAGCCTTTGTCTAAAAGTATAGGTGTGTACCTATCCATACGACCACTGGTGGTTGGACCTGCAGAGCCTATAACTTGACCTTCTTTTTCAGGGCTTGGACCAACATAATAGATGACATTACCTTCTAAATCAAAGGGAAGTTTTTCTCCCCTTTCTAAGGTTTCAATCATTCTTTTATGTGCAGCATCCCTAGCTGTGTAAATAATTCCTGTTAATTCCACCAAGTCTCCGGCCCTCAAACCTACAATATCTTCATTTGAAAGTGGGGTGTTAATTTTTTTTATTTCCATAATATCCCCCTATTCTATTACCTTTGAAATATGTCTGGTAACATGGCAATTTATGTTAACTGCCACTGGTAATCCAGCAATATGGGTAGGGTAATATTCAACATTAACAGCTAAGGCTGTGGTGTGACCGCCAAAACCCTGTGGTCCTATGCCTAAACTATTTACTTTTTCTAAAAGCTCTTTTTCCAGCTGTTGATAATATGGGTTTTGGTTAGGTTCCTCAAGGGATCTAACAGCAGCCTTTTTTGCCATAAGAGCAGCTTTTTCCATGGTACCACCAATTCCCACCCCAACTATAATGGGAGGGCAAGGATTACCACCGGCTTGAGTTATTGTCTCCAAAATAAAGTCAATTACCCCTTCCCTTCCGTCCGCTGGCTTTAACATCTTAAGTCTACTCATATTTTCACTACCAAAGCCCTTTGGGGCCACAGTTATCTTTACCTTTTCTCCTTCAACTATCTCAGTATGAATAACCGCAGGGGTATTATCTTTGGTATTTTCCCTGTTTAGGGGGTCTTTAACAACTGATTTTCTAAGGTATCCCTCTTCGTACCCTAGCCTAACACCTTCATTTATTGCTTCAATGAGGTTACCACCAACGAAACTCACATCTTGGCCAATCTCCATAAAAACCACTACCATCCCTGTATCTTGACATATTGGCACTTGGTCTTGATGGGCTATATCACTATTTTCAATTATTTGACCCAATATTTCTTTAGCTAAAGGCCATTGTTCCTGATTGTGGTATTCATCTAATTTTTTCTTTACATCGGGTGATAATGTGTAATTGCACTGTTTCACCATTTCTCTAATTGATTCCGTTACTTTATTGACATGGACATTGTTTGCCATTTAAACACTTCCTTCCCATGGAACAGTTATGGTAAGTAAAGGTCCATGTTGTTGTGCACCATAAACATCAGTTTCTCCTAAATCCCCTGCAGCGATTGGCCTAATTATTGTGGCTTTAATGGCTTTTGCAGGTTTATAAGCCACAACTGAAATAACCTTATCAATAGGTATCTTATAAAGGGATGCTATTAACTCTGCGTTAATGATATCCTTTGCTACCACTTTATTAAATATTTCTTCATTTTTAAAGATGAAATCAAAGGTTAGCTCATAGGGGCCAGCATTTTTACTTCTAATTACCGTTGTCAACTCAGTGATGCTGATATTTTTCATTTAGTTCTCCCCCTTTTTGTAATCAACTAACCAGCTTATTTTAAACATCCCCACAGGATCAATGTTTTTAATTAGATGATGAACACTAAATTGATAAACATCCCCAGCAGAGATATCAGAAGGAGAATATGGGAATGCTAGATTACCAGCAGTTGCCTTCCTGTCAGGATAACCGAAATGTAGTAAGGTGGATCTTGCAAAACTACAGATGGTATCGGCAACCACCTTATCCTTAGCCACCACATCTATGACTAATCCCAATTCGTGGGCAGTATTGGACCCTGGCTCTAACAACCCCATAACCCCATTTTTTCCGTAGATATGAAAGGTAAGGTGATACTGATAATTCTTTCCAGAAAAATTATCTTTTACCTGTTCTTTTACTTCATCTAAAATGGAGTCTATTTGTGCGATCATAATTGGATCCCTTACGCCTGCGATGGAAATGGTCCTTTTTCCAATGGGTTTTGCACCTTCTAATTTAATTGTATATTGCTCACTGGGTACAAATTTACTACCCCTGACTTTGACCCTTCTATCATCAAGTTGTTCGTAAGAAGTATCAGTCAAATCCAAAAGTCCCCCTGGCCCAGGAAGCTTGTACGGATTAGTTTTTTCGTATAAACTATGGGCAGCCACTGAGTCTGTGGTGCATCTGCGGTTTTCACCCATGGGCTCTAAAATAAAATAGTCTTCCCCCAATGTTCCTAACATGCAATCCCTTCCGCTTCCAGGAGAAGCCGCAATGGACGCGCATTCTAAGATTTTACCTAGATGCAATGAAAGACCTGGATCATACCCTTTCATTATGGGTAGGGCTGCGAAAACAGCAGGATCATAGGCCCTCCCAGCTAATACCACATCTGCTCCCATTTTAAATGCTTCTATAAATGGCTCGATCCCAATCTGCCCAACTATTTTAGTGCTTTCCTCAATGTCTTCTTTTTTAAGAGGTGGAGTTGGAAACAAAGGGTCTATATCCCCTTTATTAAATTTATCCATTAAAAAGTCCTTGGATAATTCCGAATCAATTACAACAATTTTTAGATGCAAATTATTTTCTTTAACTATTTCCTCTATAATTTCCAAGTTCCAGTCTAGGTGTACCTTTGCACCTGAACCCCCTGCACTACCTATGGCCACAGGTATATTGTGTTCCTTTGCAGCCTTTAGCATATACTCTAAGTCTCTTTTTACAGCATTTTTGTCAGTAAATGATTTTCCAGATCCCAAGTAATAGGGGCCTGGATCAGTTGAGCCTGCGTCCACAGCAATTAGGTCTGGCTTTTTATTCATGGCATTGATAAATGATTTTTCTGGGAAACCATAGCCTAAAATTGCCGTTGGAGCTAGTATCTTGTATTCCTTCATTTTTTTGCCTCCTAGCTTGTCCTTAATATTTAGGAAAGCCTAGGGATGGCTTTCCTATTTTAGTTTATATGGTACAGGTCTTGTAAAGACAGTTCCTAAATCAGTGCCTTCAGGTAAAACCACAGGTTCACCTTCAATGAGGATTTGTACTTTTTCAATACCTTCTATTTCAGTCACCGTCAATAACAGGGAGTCGATAATCCCCTTTTCATTGTTGCTTGTATATTCAGTAAATTCAGAGGATAGATTTACTACTGCAATTTCATCCTCTTGTGCTACTCTAATAACATTTACCCCCCTAGGAATGGGATTACTTATTAGGGCACTATTAGGCCCCTTAAGATATTCTTCCACTGCAGTTTTTAATAAATCCTGAGGTTTATTTACCACCTTTGTCCTAGGTAGAAAAATGGTATTATTCCCTCTTTTTATGGGATAGTATGTTAAAATTCGTACAGAATCCTTTAAGTTTACACCGTCATTTACCACGGTATTAATACCTATATCTTTATCCAGTGGTAGCTTTATGTATGTATCATACAATAAACTTTGTATTTCCTGCCCATTAACTATTATTTGTACACTATCAATTGTAGGAAATTGTGTTAGGGTGTAAACCAATGCTGTAACACTTAATTGTTCATGTATCTTATCTTTATGATCTAAAAAATCCTCACTAAAATCAACCCTTGCCACATTATCCCTTATGCTAATTCCTAAAACTTTGGTTCTTTGGGGCAATGGCATCTCTAAACCAAACTCAGCAATTCTTGTACTTAAAGGACTTCCTAATACTAATTCTTCTGTAACAGCCTTTGCAATACCTTCTCTTTTTGGATAAGAAACTGATACTGGAACCAGTAAATCTGTGTCCTTATCAACACTATAGAAAATCAAATCCCAGCTATCTACATTATCACCATCTGAATTATCCCCTGTATCGTTATCATGGTCTTGTCCTTGATCCATTGGTGGCTCATCTTCTATGGGACCAAAAATTCTATCAAGACAACCAGTGGTGGTCAATGAAACCATAATAAGTACTAAAGTAACACAAAATAACTTAAAAAACTTCTTCATTTTCATAATATCCTCCCCTGAATTCTTTTTACGATTAATATATTATTCAGGGGAGGTAATAATTCATGTTTATCTATTCAGTAATGCTAAAGTTCTCATCATTTCATTTCTTACAATCATTAAACCTTCATCTACACCCATTCCAGGTTTGGCTAAAATTTGTGCAGGACCTGTGGCTAAGGCTATATGAACAGCCACTTGAGCTGAACGATCTGTTTCGTTACAGGTACCACCTAAATAAGCCCCAACACCCTTTTCCTTACAGTATAGTACCGCCTCGATTATATTATTTATACCACCTAGATCAGGTGTTTTTATTTGCACCATGTCACAACAACCACAGTCAGCAAAATCCTTAATATCCTCTAAGGTATTGCACCATTCGTCAGCTACCAGCTCCACATTACAATTTCTTTCTTTTAAAAGCTTATTAAGTTTTCCCATGGCCTCCATTTGCTTATTTTTTTCTTCCATATCCATGGGTCCTTCGATTCTTATTGTATGGGGATGTGCTGCCTCACCTAGTTCACACAAATAATCTGCCATTTTCTCATAATTATCCTCAAAGGCAATGCCAATGGTACCATATACATCTAAGTGGAATATAGGTAAGTAATTCTCTTTACCCAAGTCTTTAACACGGTTTTTCATCCATAATACATATTCTTTGAGCTTTTCGCCATTGAAACCAAGCTTACTTTTAACATTGTTTATCAGACCATGGGGCATTACATCGGCACCCTTTATTATCATCTTATCAACATTTAGGTAACGTTCGTCCCCTGACTGAGTAAAGATTGGTATTGGGTTTTTTTCTAATTTTGTACCATACTCCTCTGCTATTACCTCAGCCATGGTCTTTTTCTTAGCCTTGGCTACAGCATCTAAAATGGCTTGGGTTATCCCATATCTTAAGGCTGTGTGAATGAGCTTACCATTTTCTTTTTTTAGGCTGTCTATTTCTTTAGCTAGCCCTTTGAAGCTGGATAGCTCTTTACCCATTAATATTGGCTTAACTAAGTTTTCCACTATTGGCTGAAAGTCTTTGGCCAAAAATAGTGGATCTCGTCCACCAGCACCAGAATACTGTACTGCCGCACAGTCTCCATAGGCCACTTGCCCATCTTCTAAAATTATCATCACAGATAGACTTTCACCTTGTTGTCTAACACTTACAAAGCCCTC
>CAYYRM010000129.1:0-7280 GCA_964474005.1 uncultured Eubacteriales bacterium | reverse complement strand
TCACAGGACCTATAAATGGCTATGGCCGTTCAAAATTGGCAGGGGAGATTTATGTTCAAAACTTCTGTAAGAAATATTTTATAGTCCGTACATCTTGGCTTTTTGGAATCAATGGTAAAAACTTTATTAAGACTATGTTAAAGCTTGCTACTATAAAACAAGAACTAAATGTAGTTAATGACCAGTTTGGTTCCCCTACATACACCGTTGATTTAGCAGAAGCCTTGCTTGAACTTATAGAAAAACCTACCTATGGAATATTTCACATAACCAATGGTGGTTCTTGTAGTTGGTTTCAGTTTACCAAGGATATCATGAAGGGTGTGGGTAAAGAAATTTCCATTAAGGCTGTAAGCTCAACACAAATCCAACGGGATGCTATAAGACCACATTTTTCGGTTCTTAATAACACCGTATGGAAACTTGATGGGCATAGACCTTTACGGAATTATAAGGATGCTTTAAGGGACTATTTAATAGACGAGCTGGGGGGAGAAGAAGAATAAGTTTACTTTAATCCCTACCTTTATAGAGGGGTTATGTTTAATTGAGCCTAAGGTTTTTCAAGATGATAGAGGTTTTTTCATGGAAATTTTTAATTCAAGGGATTTTAAGGATTTGGGTATGGATAGGGTTTTTGTACAAGACAATCACTCAACCTTGGCCATTGTCTTGGGTTGGAAATATTACCCTTTCAGAAAAGGATATGAGGTTATAGATTTTTAGGTAATTTTTAACTGGATAGTCTTTAAGAAGGAGACGATACATAGGATCCTACAATATTTTTCTAAGTGTAGGGAAAAAAGATAATACTATATGCTCCTACATTTAGGGATTTTGAAATAGAAAAGCCTAAATTGCATTTAAATATAGAGAAGCTTAAATCAGAATTAGGTGATGATTATTTTTTATTGTTAAGGCTTCATCCCCATGTTGCTGATAAATTTAGTTTATCAGATAAGAATCAAGATTTTGTATATAATTTTTCGGATTATCCAGATTTAAATGGGCTTTTACTTGTTTCTGATATTCTTATAACAGACTATTCATCAATTTTTTATGAGTATTCATTACTTGATAAGCCCATGATTTTTTATCCATATGATTTAGAGCTTTATCAAAAGCATGTAAGGGGATTTTATTTTGATTATGTAAAGTTTGTCCCTGGACCCGTGGTCTTTAATACCGAGGGTATAATAAATGTTTTAAAAACAGGGGATTTTCCTATGGATTCCATTGATAGGTTTAAAAAGAAAAGCTTCACTTTTTACGATGGTAAGTCCACAGAAAGGGTAATTAATATTGTCTTTAACTAACTGGGACCCTAGGGAGGTCCCTTTAATTACCAATTATATTACTCGTTTGTATGGTAAAATAATAAATAAACATATATCAAATGGTTTAATAGGAGGAAGAATATGGCTATTTTAGTTACCGGTGGAGCCGGCTATATTGGGAGTCATACAGTGGTGGAGCTACTGGAGAATAATGAAGAGGTAATTGTTGTTGACAACCTAAGTAAAGGACATTTAGGAGCTTTAAGGGATGGAGTTAAATTTTATCAAGGGGATATTTGTGATAAGTCTTTTTTGTCTAGGGTGTTTGATGAAAATGATATTGATGGGGTTATACATTTTGCGGCCTTATCTTTGGTGGGTGAAAGTGTAATTGATCCCTTTACATATTATGATAATAATGTTTTGGGTACATTGAATTTGCTAAAAGTTATGAAAGAATATGATGTTAACACCATTGTGTTTTCTTCCACAGCGGCAGTTTATGGTGAACCACAAAGCTTTCCAGTTTTAGAGACCGATTATTGCAGGCCTAACAATCCCTATGGTGATTCAAAACTTTCTGTGGAAAGGATGATTTTTTGGGCTGAGAAGGCATATGGAATAAAATATATTATATTACGATATTTTAATGCAGCAGGAGCCCATATTAGTGGTGAGCTAGGTGAGGATCATAATCCCGAGAGTCACTTAATTCCTTTAACTTTGCAGGTGGCATTGGGAAAGAGGGACAATATTAAGATTTTTGGGGCTGACTATGCTACATTGGATGGTACTTGTATTAGGGATTATGTACATGTATCTGATTTAGCGAAGGCTCATATTTTAGCCATTTTAAAACTCCGTCAGGGTGGAGAAAGTTGTATTTACAATCTAGGAAATGGTGAGGGTTTTTCTGTTAAAGAAGTTATCGATGTGGCTAGAGAAGTTACAGGACACCCCATCCCTTCAGTTATTGAAAACAGAAGAGCAGGGGATCCAGGTATCTTAGTTGCTTCTTCGGTGAAGATCTGCAATGAATTGGGCTGGAAACCAAAGTTTAATACACTAAAACAGATTGTAGAATCCGCATGGAATTGGCATAACAATAACCCCGATGGGTTTTCAAAATGAGGTGATTTTTAATGACTTGTAAAGATGATGATTTGTTGGTGGATAAGTATGACGAGGAAATGAAGTTTGAATATAATAGGATGATTAAAAACTATGAGCAAGACTTGGTTAACTTACAGAAGGAATTTAAGGGAGCTAGGCAGAAATATGCTGGCTATCTGGCTAAAAAGCGTTTATTAGATGAGATGCAGAATAAAGGTTTTACTGTGCCCCAAGGGGATTTGGATTTTGAAAAGATCTTTAAGGTCAAGGGTAATGAGTTTTTAGATGCCAAGAAAAATTTTATTGAGAAAAAGAATTATATAGAGGAGTGTATTGCTACCTTAAGAAGTTTTTTGGTTTAAGTATTATAAAAAAAAGCGCCTAGGATTTAGGTGCTTATTTTTATGGACAATAATAAATTATTACATTTTTTTTACAAACCATCTGGTCAATTGTGTTATTTTATGGTAAAATTAATGATAGTGATAGCACTTTAAAGTAATAAAGCTGCTATCATTTATTATTATTAAAAAGGAGGAGTTTGTTTATGGAGTATGGGATTTTATCTTTAATACCACCACTGCTAATAATTATTTTAGCATGGAGAACTAAAGAGATCTTATTGTCACTTATAGCGGGTGTTTTCGTAGGTGCTTTGATTTTGAATAGTTACAACCCGTTAACAGCTTTTTTACGTACAACGGATACTTACATCTTAGAGTCCATGGCTGATGGATGGAATGCTGCAATACTAATTGTTATTTTAGCTTTAGGTGGGGTAATAGGGATCATAACAAAATCTGGTGGTGCACAGGCAATTGGTGAGAGGTTGGCTAGAAAAGCTAAAACCACTAAAAATGCGAAACTGGCCACTTGGTTCCTAGGTCTTGCTATTTTCTTTGACGATTATTCCAATACCCTAATTGTAGGTAATACCATGAGACCTATAACAGATAGAATGAATATCCCAAGGGAAAAATTAGCTTACATCACAGATACCACTGCGGCAGCTGTGGCAAGCTTAGTACCTATTTCCACTTGGATAGCCTATGAGGTGGGTCTAATTGGAAGTGTATTTGACAACTTAGGAATTACTGATACTCCTTTTCACGTATTTGTGAGGGCAATTCCGTATAGTTTTTATAGTATTTTTGCAATATTGCTGGTATTATTCGTAGTTGTAAAAAACAAGGATATTGGACCTATGTATGACGCGGAAGTTAGGGCATATAAAACTGGTAAAGTTATAAGGGATGGTGCAATACCCCTTGCGTCAAAAGAATTATCAGAAATGGAAACCCAAGGCAAAGGAATTACTTGGATTCAAGCTTTTATACCTATTATTGCCATAGCTGTATTCACCTTAGTAGGATTGTGGTATGACGGTGGCGGATTGGACTTAGGGATTAGTTTAGGAGCATTGAGTGAAGCAGTGGGGGAAGCTGATTCAAGTATAGTTCTAATGTGGTCAGCCTTTGGAGCCACCATAATCGCTGCTTTAATTGCAATGTTTGCTGGCAAGTTAAAAGCTAGAGAAGTTACTGATGCTTGGGTTGAAGGTTGTAAATCAATGGTTATTGCATGTTTAATTTTAGTTCTTGCTTGGTCTGTTGGAAGCATTACTACTGACTTAGGCACTGCAGATTATATAATTGGGTTAGCAGAAGGAAATTTACCTGCAGCCATGATACCAGCTTTATATTTGTAATTGGAGCATTTATCTCCTTTACCACTGGTAGTTCATGGGGAACCATGGCTATCCTTATGCCTATAGCCATTTGGTAGTTCATGGGGAACCATGGCTATCCTTATGCCTATAGCCATTCCTTTGGCCCATACCATAGGTGGTGAGATGCTGCCAACCATAGCAGCAATCTTAACAGGTGCCATTTGGGGAGATCATTGTTCACCAATATCAGATACAACTATAATGTCATCCATGGCCTCAGGTAGTGACCATATAGACCATGTACAAACACAATTGCCCTATGCTATCATTGGGGGTCTTGTGGCGTTGGTAGTTGGATTTATACCAGCTGGTTTTGGAGTTCCTTGGATAATATCATTGCCAGTAGGTATTGCAGTAACTTATTTCATAATACATTTCTTTGGTAAGAGTATTGATCCTACTGATTTAGATAAAGTATCTGATACCTCATCTAAGAACATTTCTTTATAGGCATAGAAGGTTTCTTAAATGTTTAAAAACGTGATTACAAGAAAACCATCTATATCCATGATTCATGGAATTACCACTGCTAACTTGGGTAAGCCAGATTATCATAAAGCACTTTTACAGCACGGGGAGTATGTAAATGCCCTAAAAAAATGTGCAGTAAATGTTATTGTTTTAGAAGCCGATGAAAACTTTCCTGATTCTTGCTTTGTGGAAGATACTGCACTTTTAACTAGGGAATGTGCAATTATCACAAACCCTGGGGCCTTAAGTAGAAAAGGGGAAGAAAAGGAAATCCATGGGGTTTTAGAGGATTTTTATGACAACATAGAATTCATCCAAGCTCCAGGTACCGTTGAAGGTGGAGATATAATGATGGTAGGGAACCATTTTTATATCGGACTCTCTGCAAGGACTAATTATGAAGGTGCCAAGCAGATGATAGAGCTTTTAGAAAAATACGACTACACAGGATCTACAGTGGAGTTAACCGAGTTTTTGCACCTTAAAACGGGTGTTTCCTATTTGGAGCATAACAATTTATTGGCCACAGGTGAATTTTTGCATAGTCCAGAATTCAAGGATTTTAACATAATCCCTGTACAAGAATCCGAGGCTTATGCTGCCAATTGTATATGGGTAAATGATTATGTAATAGTTCCAAAGGGTTTTGATATTACTAAAGAAGCCATTTCAAAGGCTGGGTATCAGATTATTGAAGTGGATGTTTCGGAGTATCGAAAACTCGATGGGGGACTTAGTTGTTTATCTTTAAGGTTTTAAGATTTAAACCACGCACTTTTTTGTGCGTGGTTTATTTTTTGTTGGTATTATATGTGTTATACTTAAGGAAAGCTTGTGTTGATGGTCTTTATTCACACTATATTACACAAAGAAAATCCAAAAAGCGTACGAGCCTGCTGGGGAATAGATATATGGTCTATTTCTTTAATTACTAAGGTTTTAAATAGTGTAGGGGCTTTTTAGTGAAGGTTAGTGTTAAAGGTCTTTATCACACTATATTACACAAAGAAAATCCAAAAGACGTAAGAGATTGCTGGGGGATAGATATATGGTCTATTTCTTTAATTACTAAGGTTTTAAATAGTGTAGGGGATTTTTAGTGAAAGTTAGTGTTGATGGTCTTTATCACATTATATTACACAAACAAAATCCAAAAGACGTACGAGATTGCTGGGGGATAGATATATGGTCTATTTCTTTAATTACTAAACTTTTAAAAGTATAGGGGCTTTTTAGTGCAGGTTAGTGTTTATGGTTTTGAGTTTAAATAAAATTTAAGGGTGGTTTTTATGAAGATTGTTTCTTGGAATGTTAATGGACTTCGGGCTTGTATTGAAAAGGGTTTTTTAGATTACTTCAAAGATGTCAATGCAGATATATTTTGTTTACAGGAAACTAAATTATCTGAGGGTCAGGTTGATTTACAGTTAGATGGGTATCATCAATATTGGAATTATGCAGTTAAAAAAGGATACTCTGGTACCGCAGTCTTTACAAAAATAGAACCACTGAATGTAAACTATGGAATTGGTGATGAGAAGCATGATCAAGAGGGCAGGGTTATTACTTTAGAATTTCATGATTTTTACTTGGTCAATGTATATGTTCCAAATGCCCAAAGGGGTCTGGCCCGTCTAGAATACCGTTTAGAATGGGAAGCTGCCATGAGGAGCTATTTAAAAGAGCTAGAACTGAGAAAACCTGTTGTTTTGTGTGGAGATTTAAATGTTGCTCATAAAGAAATTGACTTAAAGAATCCCAAATCCAATAGAAAAAATGCAGGTTTTTCCGACGAAGAGCGGGAGCAGATGACCTTGCTTTTAGATTCAGGGTTTATTGATAGTTTTAGGTATTTTTATGCTGATAAGAGCGATGCTTATACTTGGTGGTCCTATATGAGGCAAGCTAGGGAGAAAAATGTGGGTTGGCGTATTGACTACTTTATAGTTTCGGAAAAACTAGCCCCAAGGCTCAAGGATGCCATAATAGATTGCAATATCATGGGAAGTGATCATTGTCCTGTGTTACTTGAGTTGGAGTGAAGAAATACATTTTAATGAATTAATTGGGGATGGGGGAGTAGGTCACAGTTAACGGGCGTAAATCTTTTTTTTTCTTATACTGATGGCAAGTAGGTTACAGGGAACGGGCGTTTGTGTACAATAATTGAGGAGGATGGTTTTTATGAATATTCCTAGGTCTTTAAGGTTGGCTAATTTACCTACAAAGATTGAAAAGCTAGAAAGATTAAGTGAAAATCTTGGGGTTAATATCTATATTAAAAGGGATGATCAAACAGGGACCGAAGTTTCTGGCAATAAGGTTAGAAAACTTGAATTCTCAGTGCAAGAGGCACTGGATCAAGGGTGTGACTACTTAATTACCTGTGGCGGTATACAGTCCAACCATGCTAGGGCTACGGCTGCTGTTGCTGCAAAATTAGGTATAGGTGCGTATTTAGTTTTGAGGGGTAGTGGCTGTGAAAATATAGAGGGAAATTACTTTTTAGATCAGATGTTAGGGGCGGATATTAAGTTTATTACCCCAGAAGAATATAGGGATAGTCGCATGAAAATCATGATTAAGATTCAAGTGGAACTCGCTAAAAAGGGTAAAAAGGGTTATATAATACCTGAGGGTGCTTCCAATGGAATTGGGTTGTTTGGATATTATAAGGCTATGGAAGAAAT
>CAYYRM010000128.1:0-7297 GCA_964474005.1 uncultured Eubacteriales bacterium | reverse complement strand
TTCTCATAATTACAACCTCACAGCAAGTTTGTTTGATTTAATAATACCACGAAACATTTGTTCGGTCAAGAATTTTCTGTAAAAAAACAGAACTAATGTTTGCACAACAGTAAATATATGTTATAATGAAAAAAAGAGTTCTGGGAGGTTGTCAAATGGATGGAATTAACGATAGACAAAAAGAGATTTTAGCCTTTATAAATTCACAAGTCAAAGCTAAGGGCTATCCTCCTTCTGTTAGAGAAATCGGTTTAGCTGTGGGTTTAAAATCTAGTTCTACTGTGCATTCGCATCTAGCAAAATTAGAGGAACAAGGCTTAATTAGGCGTGACCCTACAAAACCTAGGGCCATTGAAATTCTTAGTGAGAGTGACATACCCTTTAGTCAACCTAATGTGGTACATGTCCCTATAGTTGGTAAGGTAACTGCTGGTCTTCCTATTTTAGCAGATGAGAACATTGAGGATTACTTTCCTGTTCCAGAAAGTTATATTAAAGGGTCAGTCAAGACTTTTATGTTATCTGTTATGGGTGATAGTATGATTAAGGCTGGAATTCATGATGGTGATCTTGTTTTGGTACAACAGTCTAGCACTGCAAATAATGGAGATATTGTTGTGGCTTTGATTGAAGATGAAGCCACTGTTAAAAAATTCTATAAAGAAAAAGACTATGTGAGGTTACAGCCAGAAAATGATTTTTATGAGCCTATTATAGTTAAGAACCCCATAGTCCTAGGTAAAGTTGTTGGTCTTTTTAGACAGATGTAATCTTTAAATGTCAATTTGGCCAATTTGAGTATAGGTGGAATTTATTCTTTTGCACCCACTCTTCTACTGTTTTTCTAAAAAACTTTATATGTTTAAGATCTTTGTATAATGAATTAATTAAACCCATATAATCATATTCAGATTCAATTACATATTTTACTTCTTTATCATCCACCTTATTTTTTAAAGTCCAGTCAACTTGCTGGACTTTTATTTCTATTTTGTTTCTACTGGTAAGCCGACCTTCAATAATTAAAGTCCTTGTTCTATAGGGATTTTTGTTATCAATGAGAAATGTCTTTTTTCGTTTGATTAAAATATTGCTCATTCATCTCCCCCCTCATTTATATAATATTCTATAAGCGTTGAGATTCTGACAAAAAAAGTGACCATTAGGTCACTTTTTTACACTAAATTATCAAAGGCTTTACAAACAGCAATTTTACCATGTTGGTATGTAAGTGAGCCCTGTAGATATCCCACATAGGGCTCCTTTATTGGTGCATCGGCACTCAATTCTATTGAAGAACCTTGGATAAAGGTTCCAGCTGCCATAATAACTGGTACTTGATAGCCAGGTAATTGGTCTGGTATAGGTGTTGAAAAAGAGTCAATGGGTGAATTATGCTGTATTTCCTGACAGAATCTAATTAACTTATCTTTATTGTTAAAGATAATGGCTTGGACAATATCTGTACGCTTTATCTTAAAAGAAGGATGGGTTTCAAATCCTAATTTTTCAGCGATATAGGCAGCAAGAACAGATGTTTTTAAGCTATCTGAAACCACCCTAGGAGCCATAAAAACTCCTTGGAAAAAGGGCAGATTGTTATTTAAAGAGGCTCCAACTTCCCGACCAAGTCCTGGAGCAGTGAGTTGTTCAGCCACCAAATTAACTAATTCTTTTTTCCCCACCACATACCCCCCAGTGTATGCTAACCCTCCACCGGGGTTTTTAATTAGACTTCCAGCAACTAAATCTGCTCCCACATCAGAGGGTTCAATGGTTTCGGAGAATTCGCCGTAACAATTATCTACAAATACGATAACTTCTTTATTAATTTCTTTTACAAAACTAACAATCTTTTTCATCTCTTCCATGTTTATGGAACTATTTAAGGAGTAACCCTTTGATCTTTGTATACCTATAACTTTTGTATTCACATTCATTGATTTCGCAATACCCTCATAATCAATGGAACCATCTTCAAGAAAGTCCAAATGACTGTATTTTATCCCTTGAGAAATTAAAGATTTGGGATGTTCTACTAATCCAATGGTTTTTTCTAAAGTATCGTATGGTTTACCTGTGATATACAGTAAATGATCTCCAGGGCTTAGAATAGCCCAAAGGCAGCAAGAAAGACAATGTGTCCCAGAGACAAATTGTTGCCTAACAATGGCAGCTTCTGTGTTAAAAATATCAGCGTACAGATTATCTAGGCCTTCTCTACCTAAATCACCATATCCATAGCCTGTACTTCCCCATAGATGTCCCTCGGATATCTTATTCTTTTTAAAGGCCTGTAAAATTTTATACTGATTATTTTCACAAATTTCATCAAGCTCTGTATAAATAGGACTTAGGTCTTTTTCACTTAACTTAATTATTTCTTTTAACATTTCTGATTTTAGATGTCCTAACCAATTGTTCATTTATACCTCCAAAATTTACTAAGTTTCAACTTCAAATATTATAACATATTTTGTCACTTTATGTTAGTGTGATTACAAATGGGACACCTGGATTGAGTATTTGCCTTTAATCTTAAAATTGATTTACTTTCTTTATATCCTATTTTCTCACCTTGTACTCTACCTATCCTTCTACCCACAGCAAACCCTATTAAAAATACAGTGTTAACGACGATGAAGACCAGTATTATCTTTCCAATCATATATACGCCCCCTATAAAAATAATATAGCTGTATTCCTGTATATGCAATTAATGACAGGAATGTATATTGATAATTTAAGTAAAAAAGTAATAGGAGTAAATTCACTGACACAATGGATATTTCGATAACACCATATTTTCTAGCAAAGTTTTTTCCAAAATCATCTGTAGAAAAGTCAATGAGATCATCTGTCAGATTAACAAATAACATCAAAATAATATAGTATGCGAAGTTAATGGGACCAAAAACAAATAGTCCAGCAAGCAGAACTATTATCCCTTCAGTTATTCCAGTTAGATTAAAGATATAATGTACTTTCAATTTATCAGCCATACCTATGGCATATGCTGCCCAAAGGCTTGGGATTGCAACATTTTTATCTAATAATATAGCACAACTGGTAAGTAAAAGGTAGTAGGGAAAATAATCTTTTGTTGCATCACCATCTGTTAAATCATCCATGTATTTAATTACAACACCAATGAACATAAATGACAAAAAAGCTTTAAATAAGTCTACTAACATAATGCTTCACCTCCTCTAAACCTTCCCCTGTTTTAGCAGATATGGGCAAAACTATTGCTTTGCTGAAATCTTTTTTTATTCTGGGTATAGATAAGGAGCCACTATCAAGATCAATTTTGTTAGCTAAAATTAAATAATTCCCTTGCTGTAATCCAAACTCATATAACTCTTGGTCTATAAGATTATCGGAGACATAGTTACTACTATCTAAGATATGGAATATTGCAGTAGCTTGTTTAAACTGTTTAAGTGTCTGAGCCATCCCCTCTCTTATGTGCTCAAGATGATGTATTATAGGTAGAATACCGCATGAATCCATAAGAATAATCTCTACACTACCTTTCCCTTTTTTTATGGGTATAAGAAACTCATGAATATTTAAAGTGTGATTTGCTTTATTACTTACCAACGAATTGATACCCTCTTGTATTGTAATTCTTTTTTTGTACTTATGTCCATTATGATGGATTAAAGTAAAAATAAGATGTTCAGCTTTATATAATTTAGCCATCTGGATAACAAACATTGTCTTACCCACATTTGGCTTACCAACAATTAATATTTTCATTTTAATTATCCTCCCCCAGTTATATCTTCCTTTTCGATGGTCATAAGCTTATCTTTGTTGATTTTTCCTTCTTTAATCAACCTAACTGCTTGCAACCTTATGGACTTTTCAATAATATTCCGAACTAAACGGGCATTGGAGAAGTTAGCTTGATTCTGATTTAGTTGGTTTTCTAAGAATTCCTTTAATTTGTACTCAGCTTGTTTTGAGAATTTGTAGTCTCGATTTTTGATCATAAACCTTGCTATTTGCATTAATTCTTCAACTGAATAATTATCAAAATCAACTTGTATTGGAAATCTTGATTGTAACCCTGGGTTAGTGTTTAAAAAGCGTTCCATTTGAGAGCTATAACCTGCCAATATTAAGATAAACTGATCTTTTTTATCTTCCATTGCTTTAACAAGTGTATCTATTGCCTCTTTGCCAAAATCCTTTTCCCCTCCCCTTGCCAAAGAGTATGCTTCATCTATAAATAAAATCCCTTCTAAGGCTGAATTTATTTTTTCTCGGGTTTTTTGTGCTGTGTGTCCAATATACTCACCTACTAAATCAGCCCTTTCCACTTCAATCAAATGACCTTTGGTTAAAATGTTAAAGTGTTTAAAAATTCTTCCTAATATCCTAGCCACAGTGGTTTTCCCAGTACCTGGGTTGCCTTTAAATATCATGTGTAAAACCATGGGCTCTATGGCTAAATTCTCCTGTTTTCTTCTTTTTTGTATTGTTAAAAATGCCTCTAATTCTTTAACTAACTCCTTAATTTCACTTAGTCCAATCAACTCGTCTAGCTCTTTAGTTGGGTCTAATGATATGATTTCTCCTCTGTCCATGTGATTTAGCTTTTCAATGGGCGTTCCTTTTAAGACTTTAATTGCTTCAACAGGGCTAAGCTTGCCTTTTTTAACCTTTTCATAAACATCATCTATATACATTTTACAACCTCCCAAACAGCCAATAGGTCATTGCCCTATCTTTTAAATTATATTTTTAACTAAAGGAATATATTAAAAATATTTCTTATAAAAAGGCAACAAAAAAGAGCCCATGGCTCTTTTTACACTAAACATTTGCATTTAAATTAACTTGTCTACTGGGAATAATGGTGGAAATGGCGTGTTTATAAATTAACTGTTGCTTATTGTCAGTTTCTATAACAACTGTAAAATTATCAAAACCTTTAACAAATCCTTTTATTTGTACACCACTAACCAAATAAATAGTTACGAGGCTATTGTCCTTTCTAATTTGATTTAAAAATAAATCCTGTAAGTTAACGGGTTTGTTCATGTTTCATTACCTCCCAAATCTGATTATGTAAATTATAATATTCTACTAATAATCTCTTTTTCCTGCAAGAGATCAATAATTTTTGTTATGGCGCTGTCCAAAGTTGTTTTGGTAAGATCTATCCAATATACATCATCCATGGAATTAAACCATGTAAGCTGCCTTTTAGCATATCTCCTTGTATCCTTCTTTAGTGTTTCAACCATTTCGTCATACCCAACTGTTCCTTCTAAGTAATGCAATACCTGCCTATATCCTATTCCTTTCATGGCATTACTATCCTTAGATACTCCTTTTTTTAGAAGTTTATCTACCTCTTCAACTAAACCAGAATTAAGCATGAGCTCCACCCTCTGATTTATTCGTTCATAGAGCTTAGGTCTTTCCATGGTTAATCCCACATAGAGTATGTTTTCTTGTTTTTTCTCCCTCTGTTGCAAATGATAGATTGATTGGCCTGATAGATCAAATACCTCATGGGCTCGTATAACCCTACGATAATCATTGGGGTGTAATTTCAAGAAGGCCTTGGGGTCTTTTTTTTCTAACAGCCCATGTAGATATTCCTTACCCTTCTCTTCCATAATCTCTTGGTATTTTAGACGTATCTGGTTATTTTGAGGAATGTCATTTAAGGAAAAATCTTCAGTCAATGCACGGATAAATAGACCTGTTCCTCCCACAACTATTGGTAAGTTACTTCTTTTTTTTATCTCTTTTATTTTTTGCTGACTAATAACTTGGTAATCATATACACTAAATTCATCATCAGGGTTAATAATATCAATTAAGTGATGGGGTATATTTTGCTTTTCTTCTTCAGTTGGTTTTGCTGTACCTATATCCATTCCCTTATAGATGAGCATAGAATCAGCAGAAATAATTTCACCTGAAAGTCTTTTAGCCAACTCGATGGAAATGGCTGTCTTTCCACTTGCTGTGGGTCCTAATATAACAACATAATTATCTTCCATTACTACACCCCTTATACCTCTAAAATCCCGTATTTTATCTTACTGGCCCTTTTTGAGAACTCTCTTAAATTGCCAAAAACATTGAAATCAAAATCCAAGGTGTTTTTTATAATAACATACTTTTTAGCCACAATTTTAGCTTGTTCAACAACCTCTTTTTTTAAGGGCATCTCTTCGGCAAAAGCCCTTAGGGGCTCTAAATGTACTGATTGGTTTATGGGTTTTTCAAACATAGGGTCAAAATATACTATGTCAAAACTTTTTGGTTGACTATTATATAAGAAATCAGTGTAATCAATGTTTAATGGATTTATTCCATTGGTATATTGATTAATTTCTTCCCATTTTTGATAATTACCCTTTAAACCGTCAGCAACAATGGTATAAATTATCTTATTCTTTTCAAGTGCCGTAACACTACCATTTTCTCCAGCTAAAAAAGAAAAAATAAGGGCATCCGAACCAAATCCCAATGTGCAATCCAAAATATTAAATCCAGAGATTTGACCTAACATAATTGTAAATATATCTTCTTCCCCTTTTAAAATTCTCTTAATTCTAAGCATAGCCATGCTTGGATGATAAAATAATTCTTTATCATTGTAGTAACAAGATATTCCACTTTTTGTTATTACCAATAAAGGATTTTTTATACCGCTGATACTCTTTAAATTTTTCCTTGGTACAAAGTCAGCATTTAAGTATTTTGCCACTTTCATACCCCTTTGTTCTAAATAATGATCAGCTTTTTGCGATGTGGATACAATTATTTCCAAATTATGTCACCCTTTTGAAAAGCTTTTCAATACTATATTTATCAATGGAAACTAAAATAGGTCTTCCATGGGGACAACTGTAGGGATTGCTAATTTTCCCTAGATCCTTAATCAATTGTTCCATTTCTAGCATATGAAGCCTGTGGTTAGCTTTAATAGCCCCTTTACAAGAAACCAAAGCAATAATGGCTTCTTTGTATTTTTTTATGGAATTTAGTTCACTATCAATGACGATTTCTTCTAAGGAATCAAAGAGAGTTTGAATGGATACCGTTTTATTTATAAAGAAAGGTAACCCCCTAATAATAGCAGTATTTCCATCTAGGAAGTCAATATCAAATCCCAGCTTTTTAAATAGCTGGATATTTTCCATTATTTTACCTCTATATCCTGGACTTAATTCTAATGTGCTGGGAATAATTTGTTGTATCATAGGTTTTTCCGCTAATTGAATTAATGCCTTCTCATATATGATTTTTTCTTGGGCAGCGTGTT
>CAYYRM010000127.1:0-7339 GCA_964474005.1 uncultured Eubacteriales bacterium | reverse complement strand
CCCTCAGTGACTGGATCACCTTTATAGGTAAACCCATCGGACTCTGCATCCTTTTTAATTGCCCTTTGATCATCAAAATAAAATCCTGTCAATCCACATGAGGTTACTATATCTACTATTTTCATCAAATAGCACTCTCCCTTTTAGTTTGGTCTACCAACCAGCATCCCTTTTCCTATTGCATAGATATCATCAATTACCATTTGGAAGCTAGGCTCTCTATCCTCTGCAGCTCCCCGTTCACCAATTTTCTTTTTATGGAAGTCTAGTATTTCCTTATTAAATGGTAAGTCACCACTATCTAGTAGCCTAATGGCCCCATTGTTATCTCTGGCAGGCAGAATTCTACCAGCGTTAAATCTACTTGGTGCAAAGGGAACATCGATAATCCCAGCTTCAAAAGCCCTAATTATACCCTTTGCCCAGTCACCTTCTCCCACCTTTAGAATCGTATCTAGTATGGCCCTTGTCTCCTTTTTGATCATTTCCTTTTCTTCAGCCAATTCATTGGTTAAAGGCAGGCTTTGATCCTTCAGCATATTAACAAGCTGTTTAGTGGTTCTAAGCCCTTGGGCATTAGCTTCCTTAGTTGGTATACCCATGGCCTCATGGGGGGTTTTTACAATTACTTTAGTGGCTTTACCTAAGGCTGCCGTTGCAGCACCCCAGCTTATTACTCCAAAGGCTTTTGCCTCATCTTGGGGGAAACCACCCATCCATTGATGGAAAACAGTTGTTATGTGACGGTTTTCATAACCGTTTTTCAGCAAATATTCTTCACTTAGCTCTTGTAATGTTTGAATTGCAGCAACGTCTTGGATTAGGTTACCACATTGCCCATATCCCAATGTCAAATTGTGTACCCCTTGCTCAGCAGCCAACAATGCTTCCACTATTGCCACTGTATGGGATATACTAGGTGGAACTAAGGTACCTGTTAGTGGACCAAATGGTTCTCTATTTATAACAACACCATTTTCATGGTAAAAACCCACTAAACGATCAACATACTGCCAATAGTATATTGTTTTTTCTAATGAAACATTTTTTGCGTAAGGAATGTTGTATGATATTCCGCCACCCTCATAATCAGTAAACCCTGCAGCCAATGTGATCTCAGCCAAAAGCCTTGCATCAGGGGTACCGTGTCTTACTTGAACGGGAACATTAACGCTTTCTACAACCCTACGACAATTCTCCAGTCCATGATTAACAGCAGGGAATCCATTTAAAAGGGATCTTCCGCTGGAGATACTTTCTTGGATACCTTTTTCAGCCTCTTGGTATCTATTTTGTCTTGTGTAACTATCAATGGTAGATGGTAGTAAATCTGCCCCGCCTTCATTTTGTAAAAATTGTAGAAGTGCAATATGTTCATTTACCAGCGCCACACCTGCCCTGGGTTGAACTAAAGTAATCCCCTTTTCCTTTGCATCTAAAAGCTTAGCAGCGAAATTCTTATGGGGAGATAAGCTTTTTTGGTAATTAATACCCACTTCTATATCTGAAACCTCGGAACCCGTTTGCCAAGTATCTAATATATCTTTTCGCATAGACATAAGTTTGTCCATTGACCACTTTTTGTTGATTACGTCCACCTTTATTTCCTCCCTTAAATTGTTTTGAAGTTGGCATGAACTAAAGCCTTTGCCAATTCAGGATAGTCCTCCACCAAAAGACCGATGGCAGATAATATATAACCTTCATCCACCATAAAACTTGGATTTTTCGGTCTTAATACAAGATTGTCATTTTCCCTATACAAACACCCAGATAAAATTTCCCTAGGATTTTTGCTATTTATTATGGGGCCACCTGTACCAATTACCAGTTGCACGTCTGTTAAGTCTTTACCATATTGTAGATAATTAACTCCGTGAGGTGTATAAATTATCTCAAGATACCCACAATGTCTTTTTACTGATATATCCACTGCCCCTTTTGCCAGTACCATTTCAAAATCCTCTTTTGTACCGTCAATACTCCATATATCTGTTAAAATCTCTCCCATGAGGTTTTCAATCTCATCTTCACTGTGATTTAGCAAATTATCATTTTTCAATGCTTCCACCAGAGGTTCTAGGCTATATCGTAGCCCCAAATCCCCTTCCACTGTCCTTTTGGCAAAGGGCTGAGGTAAACCTCTATACACAACCCCTGATCCTTTAGGTTCACCTTTTGCAAAGGAGTGAACATCCGTTGTTGCACCACCTATATCCACAATGAGGATATTTTCCAAATTTGATATTAGTTTGTGTTTAGAGATAAATGCCCCTGCCTTTAATACTGCTTGGGGTGTGGGCATTATGATACCATCCACTAAGTTTTCTGTGTTTTTAAGCCCCTTGGCTTCCACTATATTCCTTAAAAACACTTCCCTTATCTTTTCTCTAGCTGGTTCCACATTCAGCTTATTCAATGAGGGTAGGACATTATCAGTTATAAAAAGTTCCTTTTTATTTACGGTAAATATTTCTTCTAAATCATCTTGGGCATTTTTATTCCCAGCCACAATGATGGGACACCTAATTTCAGAGTTGGATAAGATTTCTCCATTTTTGACAATTATATCTTTATTACCTCCATCGGTGCCTCCCACAAGCAAAAGGATGTCTGGTTTCAAATCTAAAATTTCCCTTATATCCCTTTTTGTTAAACCATAGCTGAAAACCCTTTGCAACTTAGCCCCTGCACCTAGAGCAGCCATTTTCGCAGCTTCTAAGGTCAACTCAGGTACTAAACCAATGGCAACCATTTTCAGCCCACCGGCAGCGGAACTACACGCAAGTTTTTTGCTGAATTTAGGCATAAAGCCCAGTTTGTTTTCCAAGCTCTCCAACGCTATTTTTAGCCCTATGTTTATATCTGTATCCACTGTGGTTGGACCCTTTGCTGTTACAAAACCTCCAGGATTGTCAATATCCACAGCCACAAGTTTAGTAAATGTACTACCAAAATCAATTAGTAAAATACCATTTTCCATGGCTTCCACCTCAATCTAATCTAGCTTAAGGTCTGATTTCAAATCTAAAATGGCATCCTCTGGAGCGGTACCTGGTGGATAAACCCTGTTAAATCCCATGGCTAAAAATTTCTCTTTTACAGGCTCCCATTCTTGTTTTCCAACTACCAAATTACCACCAGCATAGAGGATAATATCTCCAATCCCTGACTCTTCACATTTTTCCCTTAACCCTCTGCAATCCATCTCACCATGCCCGTAAAGTGATGAGACCAGTATGGCCCTAGCTCCAGTTTCAATGGCCGCTTGAATAAATTCCTCCTGTGAAGCCAATACACCAATGTTTACAACATTAAATCCTGCTTGAGTAAATGCATAATCCAAAATCCTGTTTCCCACCGCATGTACATCTGCCCCAATTACTCCAGTGACAATAGTTTTATTGCCCATTTTTTAGCCTCCCTTAATCTAATAGAACTCGATATGCTTTTATTTTTTCTTTTAACCAGTTAGATCCTGTTTCATTAAAACTCTTTGTTTTTCCACTAACAAAATATCTGTGTGTTGGCTTTTGACTCTTATTGGTATTTAAGTTTTCCTTCGCTAATATATTTTGGGCCAATTCAGCTGTGGCTTCTGCAGAATTCACCAGTGTTACATCTGGCCCCATTACTTCTTGGATGAGATCTGCCATTAATGGATAATGGGTACACCCTAAAATCAATGTATCTACATTTTGATCCTTTAGGGGTTTTAAATAGCTTTCTGCCACCTTTTTTGCCTCAATGGTATTAACCAAATTATTCTCAACTAACAAAACAAAAATTGGGCAAGCTTCACTAAATACTTCGATTTCTGGATTGATGTTTTTAATTGCATGTTCATAGGCCTTACTCCTTACTGTACCTTCAGTACCTATCACCCCTATTTTGTTATTTTTTGTCAGTTTAACTGCAGCTTGAGCCCCTGGCTCAATTACTCCAATGACTGGTATATCAAATTTCTCTTTGTAGTAATCCAGTCCAACGGCTGTGGCTGTATTACACGCCACAATTACCATTTTAATATCCTGGGTATGCAAAAAATCAATGATATCAAGTGCAAAACATCTTACTTCCTCGGGTTTCCTTGGTCCATATGGCATCCTTGCAGTATCGCCAAAATAAACCATTCTTTCATAAGGGAGGATCTTGCTAATTTCTTTAACCACTGTTAGACCCCCTACCCCTGAATCCAACAAACCTATGGAATAAATCTTATTATCCATACCTTCAACTCCTAAAGCATTTTATTTGTTACTTTAACTATCTAAACTAAGAAAATCCATTTTGGACTAATTGGACTATTCCAATCTTCATAATTAGCTTATTCGTGATTAAATCTAAAATTCCTGCACATTAAAAAAATATTTTTCTTATTTATTTTTACCAACATTGTGTAACTGATACATTTTTGGGTTTTGGGTGATGGGTCTTGGGTTGTGGGTGTGGTTTGTGGGATTTGGGTACTTGCTGAAATAAAAAAACAGATACAAGATTTTTTAATCTTATACCTGTCTTTTTTGATATTATTTTGCTTTTTGTTGTCTGTAGTAACCACCTAAGGTTTTTTTTGCGTCCATTATTGCGGTGAAGGCTTTGGGATCTAATTCTCCCACTATATTAAGTATTTTAGTTAATTCTTTTCTTGCAGCATACACAGTTAAGATGAGTTTGACACCATTTCTACCCATTCCTTCAACAACTGTTACACCATAACCGTTGTCCCTAAGGGTTTCTATAATATCTTCTTGATTCTCACTGGGTATAACCTGTACCGCAATGTAACCTAGGGCAAGTTTTTCTTCTAAAAAAATACCCATATAATTACCAGCTGCAAATCCCAGTGCGTAAATTAACAGATTCAAAGGATTATCCAAACTGTTAACCACCCTATTTAAGGCTACTATATACACACTCACTTCAAAAAAACCTATTAAAGCAGCTTGAAGTCTACGTCCCTTTACTATAAGTAGCATCCTCATTGTGGCCATGGATACATCCAGTACCCGTGAACAAAAGATAAATGCCAGCTCCAAAAACAAAATCATTTTACTGAAAAGCTCCCTTCAAAACTCTAGGATATTTTAATGTTTTTCCATGCACCATTTTTAAACCTTACAAAAACCATGGTTCCCCTTATACCTAAATCCACCACCATGGCAATCCAAGCGCCCATAAGGCCTAGGCCTAAAAGGTTAACCAAAATATAAGCGATACTTAATCTAACACCCCACATACCAATTAAGGCGAAATAAAGGGGCCATCTTGTATCTCCAGCGCCCCTTAATGCACCAGATAATACCATTGTGGAAGAGAAAAATGGCTGAGAAAATGCCACTATTCGAAGAGCCATGGAACCGTATCGTATAACTTCAGGGTCACTATTAAAAATTCCAATTAAGTGGTGGGGGAAGAAAAAGAAAATTAGCCCCATGCCAGTCATAACCATTGCCCCTAGCTTTAATGTTTCCATCCCCAGCTCTTCCGCTTCCTCTGGTTTATTAGCACCTAAAGATTGACTAACCAACGTTGTGGCAGCCATGGAAAAACCAAATCCCGGCATGTATGATAAAGACTCAGCAACTATGGCCAAATGATGGGCAGTTAACATGGTTGTACCTAAACCTGCCACTATCCTAGTGAAAAATATCTGCCCTGAGCTCATGGCCACCCTTTCTGCTGCTGCGGGTAGCCCTATACTAAATATCTGTTTAATTATTGCGAAATCAAAAGATAGCTTTTCCTTAAGCTTTAGATTAACTATAAACTTACCACTCAAAAGAATAAATAACACTATAACCCCTGCCATCCCCCTGGAAATGGCTGTGGATATGGCAGCACCCCTTACCCCAAGATCCGCACCCCAGATGGTAAACTGAATTTGAGGAAATGTTATGGTGCCAATCACTGGTAAGGATAGGCTACCACCAAGGAAAATTTCCCTAGTTGGAAAAATTAAAAAGAAATTACCCACTATATTTAATATATTGGCGAAAATATTGATCCTCATTGGCGTTTTTGTATCACCTGCGCCCCTTAAAACCCCTGTTACAATAAAGGATACAAAGTGTAGAATAAATGTTAAACTTAATATCTTTAAGTAAGCAGTGGCATAGGGCAATACTTCAGGTTCTGCACCCATAAACTTTGGTACGTACTGACCGTAAAACAAGGTTAATGCCGTTACAACCAATGCCATAAGGGCACCCACAATAACAGATTGCTTTGCAGCTTGATTGGCCTTATTGATCTCATTTGCCCCAACATATCGAGCCACCAAAGCTGTTGAACCAACACTTAAACCAGTGAAAATACCGTTTATCAGCCACATTGGAGACGAACTTAAAGAAATAGCTGCAACTGCAACAGTTCCCAATCTACCCACCATGGCAGTATCCACAAACTGGACCAATGTACTCATAAACATCTCACAGATTGCTGGCCAAGCTAAATTGACTACCTTACTCTTGCTATTTCTTACCTCAACTTGCCCACGCGACAGCTCCACAGTCTACCTTCTTTCTATATTATGCTTTTTTATTGTATTCATCCTTCATAAGGTCGTAAATCTTTGATAAAGAACCCACTAATTTATCCTGATCCTCTTGATCCACATGGGTTAGTATTTCATTTAGATATCTTTTTCTGCTTTCTAGCACTTCAGAAATCATTTGTTTTCCTTTTTTGGTCATGTGTAGTCTAACAACCCTACGGTCATTACTATCCCTGACACGTTCCACCAACAAATTTCTTTCCATCCTATCAATCAAGTCCGTGGCAGTACTACTGGCAAGATACATTTTACTACCCAATTCACCAATGGTCATATCCCCATGCTCGGATAAAATCAAAAGGGCATTAAATTGCGGGGGGGTAATATCAAAATCGTTTAGTATATCTCTACCTCTACACTTTATTACAAAGCTCACTTTTCTTATGAGGGATTCAATTTCCTCTACATAGCCTGGATATTGTTTTTCAGCCATGGTACACCTCCAAAAAAATTTCGTGTTACTAACTACTGTAAGAATATCAGTAAATTAGTATATTAGTCAATAATTTAAAGAATTTTAAACGTCAATTTGATAAATTTTACACACACTTTACATTTTTTTGAATGGAAAGTTAATATGTAGTGCCCAAATTTTGAAATAATTTGGTAAAATAATTAATTTTTTATGTTTTTTAACTAAACAAAGAGGATTTTTAGAATATTGTGGCGAATTTAACAAGGAGTGTGATTTAAGGGGTGAATTGAGTATGGATTTCCTAGTAAAAAAAAACAAGGGGAATTTTTATAAAGACAATATTTTATAAACTATGCTCTGTGAAATTT
>CAYYRM010000126.1:0-7486 GCA_964474005.1 uncultured Eubacteriales bacterium | reverse complement strand
AAGATATAATCTCTATCTTTTCTTTTAAATACTCACTGTCATCTTTACGATTTGGTGATCCAATGAAAATGTCATAACAGGTATACCCTTTTGTGAGGATATCTTAGTTATAATACCCTGGGCAATAATCTCTGGGGCACATGTGAATGGGTAAACTTGTATCACTCCATGATAGTTTTCTTCGCTGGCCTTTATCGTGTAAGCAACGGTTTCTAGCCCATGGCCACCTACCATGTGACCCAAATAATCCTTGGTTATATCTAAATAACTTTCTTTTTTTATAAATGGAATCATGTCCTTCAATACATGGACTCCAAACCAATCACCTAGGTAAATTGTCCTTGTAACTTCAACGCCCATATGGGCCAGTCTTTCTTCCATATGGAAATTAGCAGCTGGCTCACATACTAAATATATTTCACCCAATAGCTTAACTTTAATTACATCCCTTTCCCTATCTTGGGGTAATTTTTTCAATTTTTCAAGATAAGCATTGTTTATCTCTTCCATCTCCCTTTTGGTGGATGGCGAGTCCATAGCCCTTAAAAACTCTTTGTATATTTTAAAGCTCTGAATATTTCCAAGCTCATATGGTGCAGTTTTTAATACTACCTTGTGGAACTCATCCATATACTTTTGTTTAATAAGTGCCAAATGCATATAGTAAAGTAAATCCTTCCAAGAAGTATCTTTTTTCAAGTACCCGATTGTTTTCATGGCACCTTTGAAATCCCTGGCTGGTGGTTCAATAATTATGGTTTCAAAATCATATCCCAAGGATTCTAATATACCCTTTTGAATATACCCATAATAACCAAATCTACATGGACCCACTCCTCCAGCCATTAAAATTGAATCTGCTCCCTTTTCCAAAGCCTCAATGAAGCTACCTGTGGTAATTTTTAAAGGTAAACATGCAAATTCTGGACTGTGTTTTGTTCCCAATGCCATGGTTTTTTCAGTAATTGGTGGTGGTAATACCACATCGTGGCCTAACCAAGTAAGTAGGCTCTTTATGGTGATATATGTGGAATCAAATATTGGAAATGTTATGCCCATAACTTATTCCTCCTTAGGCTTAAGAGGTCCATGAATGCTTCAAGACGTGTTACAATCCCTGCCTCTGCAGAGTGTTCATCAAGGGTGAGAATCATCAACGGAACCTTACTATTTTTCTTATGTGCTTGAATTATTAGTTCATTGATAAATGAGTCTGGGCCGCAGCCAAAGGATGTCACCAATACAACTCCATCCACATCTGAATACTTTAGTGAGTAAAGGGCAGATGCCAATATTTTCTCGCCATATGTCCAAAAAAGTGGTTTAGGTAAGTCTAATTTACCTAAATTGATTTCTTGGTCTGTGTACATTTCAACTGTTTTAATGTTGGCAACTTCGCTGATCTTATCCAGTAAGCTTAAGCTTATACCCCCATCGTAGATATTGTAACCATGACCAAGTAAAGCTACTTTTAAAGGTTTATCTACAAATTTTTTATTGTTCAATAGCACATCTAAATCTTTGCCCTTTTGTAATTGATCTTTCATCAATTTGTGATTTTTTTCCACTTCTTTCAATGCATAAGCCAAGGTTTTTTTAGAAATTGGCAAATCCTTAGTGAGTTGATATAGGGATTTGGAAAATTCTTTAAAACCATCCACCTTAATATCCGGAGAAAAAAATCTTAAATTGCCTAGGGCGCCTTTTGCATAATCAGGTAAGCCCAAAAACTTTGGACAAATAAATTTATTTTTTTCTATGGAAATTACCCTTGGTAAAAATACCATATCCACATGTTTCTTTTCAAAGTAAGACAAATGTCCCATACACACCTTTACAGGTAAACATGCTTCGTCTATGGAAAGCTGATTTCCTTTTTCGATGGTTTCCTTTGTGGTTTTAGGTGAAATAATTGTTCTTATACCTAAGGCATTGAAAAATACTTCCACTTGAGGTAAAAAATCATAGTAAAGTAGAGCCCTAGGTATACCCATGGTAAATTCTTTCATTTAACTCCTCCTCTTATACTCTATCCTTATCTTGGGGTTTAATTACAGATGGTCTTGATTTACTTACAGGGACAGGTTTTCTTATGATAATTGCCCAAAGGGCAGCAAAATTTAAAGGAAAAAGTGGCCATAAATACGGTACACCAAAGGATTTTGTTGTACCTGCCATCAATAAAAACAAAATGGTACCAGCAATAAGTCCATAAAACTGAAACATTGCAGCCAAAACTAATAAAAATAATCTGTATAGTCTAAATGTATGACCTATCTCTAAGCTAGGGGTTGCAAAGGTGCCTAAGGCAGCCACAGCTAAGTATAAAATTACCTCGGGTGTAAACAAGCCCACCTGGATAGCAATATCTCCAATCATAAATGCAGCAATAATACCTAAGGCCGTTGCTAATGGTGAAGGTGTATGCACCGTCGCCATTCTAATAATATCTAACCCCACTTCAGCAATTATAAATTGTAACCATAAGGGTACATTACCCACCTCTTCTGCACCTAAAAATCTTAAGCCTTCAGGTAGGATTTCCGGCTGATATGCAATGGCCAGCCACAAAGGGGTAATAAATATTGAAAATAATACTGCAATGGTCCTAATCCATCTTATGTAAGTGCCCACCAATGGGCTTTGCCTGTATTCCTCAGCATGTTGAAGATGATGAAACATGGTGGCAGGTGCTATGATGACACTGGGTGATGTATCACAAACTAAAACAATATGCCCTTCTAATAAATGGATGGCAGCAACATCTGGTCGTTCAGTAAATCTAACCTTTGGAAATGGATTAAAACCGCTTTTTGTAATGAACTCCTCTAAAGACTTTTCTGCCATGGGCAACCCATCTACTTTTATACTATCTATATTTTTTCTAATGGACTCCACTAAGTCTGGATTTACGATATCCTGAATATAACACAATGCAATATCGGTTTTAGATCTTTTTCCCACAGTCAGATGTTCAACCCGAAGCCTTTGATCCCTTATCCTTCTTCTAATTAGGGCCGTATTGAAAACCATTGTTTCCACAAAGCCATCCCTGGAGCCCCTGGTAACCCTTTCAACATCTGGTTCTTCTGGTCCCCTGGCGGGATATTCTCTGGCATCTATTTCTATGGCCACAGACTCTCCATCAATAATCAGTATAAGTGCACCAGAAAGAATACTGCTTATACAATCTTCGTAATTATCCTGTTCATCCACTTCAATATATGGAATTTTTGTGTCTATTAACTTTTTTATGGAGTTTATCGCTATTTCTTCTCGCTTTACTGTAAATAGCTCTCTTATAATTAAAAGCATTACATCATCCTTTGCGAAACCATCCACAAAAAATAATGCAACCCTTTTACCAGCCACTAAAAATTCACGGTTTATTACATCAAAACTTACACCAACTCCCAATTCCTTTTCCAATATCTCCACATTTCTTTTTAAATCTTTAACAAGTTTCTTATCCAAATCCAATTGACTCATCCCAATGACCCCTTTAATTTACTTCCATATTATTTCTTAGCAAAATCTCCTTTAGTGCTTTGATTGTCACCGGAACACCTTTTGTAACATCATCCTTACCACACATTTTCCCTATATCCCCAATTCCGATGATTGGTTCAATGCCTAACTCCTCTAAGTTCTCAACAGTGTCTCCAAACAATAAATCTTCCGTGGGTTTTCCTTCTTTATCCACACTTCCATTTATTACTTGTCCTTGACAAGTAACTGAAGAATCAGGATGAATTCCCTCCACATAGGGGCTATTTGAAGCCACGGCCAAAGCACCGATAATCTCTATTTCGGGATGATTATAAAGATACTGGGTAACCATCTCACCTCGACCTTCACCAGCCTGACCTCTATCATCCACCATTACCACCACAGGCTCTCCAGGGCTTTTTGCGATTAACTTTGCAATTTGCTGACCTGTTAGATTAGTGGGATTTCCTGAAGAAGCTGATATACATCTTCCACCTATTTCTTTTGTGGCTTTTTCCACTGCTTTTTTAGCCACATTATCCCCGTCAGTAACAATTATTACTTTTTTCTTCATTTGTAAATCACCACCTAAATATTAAATTTAGTACTAGAAATATCAAATTATAAAATCCCAATTTGTAATAAATAATAAACCAGCTATTATTAAACTCCCAAGGCCATAACAAATTTATTGAGAATCTTTCCTTAGCTAAGATTCTACCAATTAATAAGGCTATTATTACATGCAAAAAACCAGTTATTTTTAATGCTCCTCCACCTATTTTTATCTGGGTGAAAACTCCCCCAATGAAAATACTCGTATAGCTTATATCTAAAGCTAACAAAACAACCAATGTAATAAAGATGACTGAAAAGAAACTTATTAAGACCTTTTTCCAATTAAAAACATCAATCAAAAAAAGGGTTATCAAAATACCTAATATATCCAATCTAAGCATAATTATCCCTTGGGATTAAAAAATAAGGCAAAAAAGAATGCAAATACAATTGCTGCTGTAATACCTGTACTGGTAAGTTCAAACATGCCAGTCAAAACCCCAATCACACCGTTTCTCGCTGCTTCAGCCATGGCCCCTTGGGCCAATGCGTTTCCAAAGCTTGATATAGGCAAACTAGCCCCTGCCCCTGCAAACTCAATTAATCTGGGATATACACCTAATCCACCTAAAATACCACCTACCACCACAAAACTAGATAAAACATGGGCAGGGGTTAATGGTGTTAAATCTAAAAGTAGCTGACCTATTACACAGATTCCTCCGCCAACTAAAAAAGCCGCCAAATAGATGTTCATCATGTTACCTCCTATTTTTGAATAATAACCCCTTGGGCGATTGCTGGAATATTTTCACCTTGCTGATAAGTTGTTGGACTGTGTAAAGCCCCGGTGGCAACAATTATAATTCTCTTATATAAGTCTTCTTTTAAGTAATAACCTAAGGACATCACAGCAGAACATGCACAACCACTTCCTCCACAATGGGTATCCTGGGAATCAGCAAATATTTCTGCACCACAGTCTTTGTGGATTCCACTTATATCTATCCCTTGCTTAGCTACCAATTCTTGGGTAATCTCCTTGCCGAACTTTCCTAAATCCCCAGTTATCAATAAATCATAATCACTGGGTTTAGAATTAGTATCATTGAAAATATTTACAATGGTGTCTGCAGCCGCAGGCGCCATGGCCGCTCCCATATTCCAAGGATCCTTAATACCCATATCCATAACCTTACCAATGGAGCAATGGGTAATTTTTGGCCCTTTACCTGTATAGGATAAAACAGCGCTACCTGACCCCGTTACCGTATGCTGAGAATAAGGGGGCCGTTGACCTCCGTATTCTGTGGGAAACCTATATTGCCTTTCTGCTGAGGAATTGTGACTGGAGGTTGCCACCAAAACCTTTTTAGCGAAATTACCATCTATTAACATGGAGCCCACTAAAAGGCTTTCAGAAAAAGTAGAACATGCTCCATACAATCCTAAAAAAGGTATTCCCAAATCTGAAGCTGTGAAGTTTGCCGTTATTATTTGATTTAACAAATCACCAGCCAAAAACACATCAATATCCTTTTCCGTAACATCAGCAGTTTTCATGGCCTGTTTTACTGCTTCTTCCATCATTTTTGCTTCAGCCTTTTCAAAGCTTTTCTGCCCTAGTATTGTATCTGTAAACACAGTATCGAAATATTTACCATAGGGACCCTGACCCTCTTTTGGTCCAGCTACTGCCCCAGTACCAATGATTACAGGGGGGCTCTCAAATCTGAAAGTACTTTTTCCCATTTTTTTACTTTTCATTGCACTACCTCCCTAAATAATTGCAGATATAAGTCCAACAATAAAGGCTGTGACCACACCAAAGACAATAACTGATCCAGCTAAAATAAACATTTTACTACCTACACCCAGTACAAGGCCTTCTTTCTTGAACTCCAGAGCAGCGCTAACCATAGAATTTGCAAAACCAGTAACAGGCACAGCAGTTCCTGCTCCAGCAATTTTACCGATATTGTCAAATATACCTAGTGCCGTTAACAGACCAGCCACAAATATAAAAGTAGCAACCGTTGGGTTTGAAGCCTCTGTCATAGGAATATCCAGTGCATTTGCGTAAAACTCTTGGACAAATTGCCCCACTAGACAAATTGATCCACCTATAAAAAAGGCGTATAACACATTTCTTAGTACAGGGGGTTTAGGTTGCTTCTTTTGAATCATTGTTTTGTACTCTTGTTGCTTTTTTTGTTGTTTTTCGTTTTTCCGCTTTTTACTGGACACTAAAAAAACCTCCTTAAAGGGATACTAAAAATATTTTCACCTAACAAAAGACTAAATATACAGTTTGGTTTATAAGGTCACATAGTTAAGAAAACTACAAACCTTATTTAAGAGATAAAATAAAAAGACCGAGTTATTAATCCTCGGTCATGAAATCTAGTTTTTAACTTCGAAAGCTACATCTAAATTAGTCTTATATTCCACAATCTTTCCATCTTGTACTTTTGCAGTCATTCTTTTAATTTCCACTCCTGAAATGGCATCGATACTCTCTTGAGCCCTAGAAATTGCTTGATTGGCGGCATCTTCCCAAGATCTTGCAGAATCTCCTACTAATTCAATAACCTTTACAACAGCCATTTTATTTCCTCCTTTGTAATTTTATTAAAATCACTATCCATATTCTTTTTCTAGCATTCCCAACTTAACTAAAAAATATGATAGAAGGGTAAAAGTTAATAAAGGAGTGTTTGCAATTAATTGATTTGGGTATGTTGGAATCTTTGTGGCTAAGAAAGTGGGCATGGTTCTATTGCTATAATAAAGCAATAGAAAGACCCCAACTCCAAATAAAATTAATGCAAAGTTAATTATAAAACAAAGGGTGTCAGTACAATTATCGTTTACTTCAGCCAAAATAATATCTTCACCAATCAATTCGAAATTGTGGTAAGGAAATTTCTCTATGAGCTTTCCCATCAAATCACAAACATATATGGTTTTAATACCTTGACAACTTGTATCTATATCCAATGCAAATTCCTCAAGGTCCTTTCTAATTCGTATTTCAGAAACAACCACATCAGCTATATCCTTAATTTTTATTTTTTCTCCACGATTCACCTTCAGACTCTTTTTTAAACGAATATGAACTAACAAAAATCATTCTCCATATGATAATATACCCTTTTACTTCCCCTAGGAATTTCTTCATCGGAAGGTGCAGGTCTAAATATCATTAAGGCCACAGCTGATAAGATAAGTATAAGCAAAGTACTAAAAAAAACTATTCGATAAAAGGTAGTACTCATTTTTAACACCTCCATATTTATTATTCCTTTAAATCAAATAAGGTATAACCTAAATTTAGGCTATACCTTATTATAAGATTCTTTTAATCTTGAAATAATTTTTTTCTCTATCCTAGAAACCTGCACCTGACTGATATTCAAAGCATTTGCAATTTGTTGTT
>CAYYRM010000125.1:0-7601 GCA_964474005.1 uncultured Eubacteriales bacterium | reverse complement strand
GCCTATCTTATTAAATTCATATATGATTTCTAAGTTTAGATTAAGGATTATGTTAATAATCTTACTTAAAGTTTCAAACTTCTCCCTTAGAATCAACTCTTTTAGCATGGAAAACTCCATTAAAGCTGATAAGATGGTTAGAGGGCCTGTAATTGATGTGATAATTGGTGTATGAGTTTTGCTTGCTAGATAAATGTAGCTGTTTTTATAAGTGTTAAACCTATTTTGACCCTTTAAATTATAACAAAGGGAATCAACATAGTTTAAATTATGGATAATCGGATCTTTAATATATGGTGTACCCATCCTTGGGTAAGTGCCTTTACATCCAAAAATTTCTGCTTCCCAAACCAAATCCGTTATTGTTCTTAAAAAATCTAATTTGAACAATTCATCAAAAATAAGTGCCACCTCACTGATTTTTTTGGCATCAAAATATATCTCTTTTAAAGAATAATTTGTTTTCAAAATAGCAGGGAAGCTTCCCATCACTAATTTTAATGGTCTATCTTTTTTATTATAAAGTTGTAAGGTAATAAGTCATCATCCCTTCCAAAATTCAAATAAAGAGCCTTAGGGCTCTTAATTTTTTAGTGTATGTGTTTACATCCACTGTCATGGTTGTGATGATTACAACCACAATTTTTATGTTTGTAGCTATGTTTAACCAGTATTTCTTTGCCTTGACCGTCAACAATCTTAGTTCTATCTAACGTTTGTTTTACTTGACCTCTCACAGCCTTTAAGTATTCACTGCGTAAAAGTTGTTGTTCTCGTTGTTCACCAGGTGTTAATCCTTCATTTTTTTGTTTTTTTGCTAAGAAATTGATTCTTTCTATTTTATCCTTCGATAACAAGATAATAACCTCCCACTAATTTCAATTGATAAATTAAATTATACTATATTTAAAGTGAGAATAAAAATCTAGGGTAAAATTAACAATAAAAAATAGGAGAGTAACTGAAAAAAGGTTGTGACCATATGAAAAAAGCTGTAGTTTTTGGAGTAAACTTTTACATAGGATTAGGTGTTGCCAGATGTTTAGCAAAAGAAGACATCAGTATAGTAGCCACCATGATGGATGGAGTTAAAGTAAAATACGGAAATTACTCCCGCTATATTGATGAAAGAATTCATATATCCAATGTCATAGAAAAACCCAGTGAAGTTTTAGAACAATTGATAGATTATGGGAAAAAGCAAAGGGAAAAGCCTGTTATAATTCCTACATTAGATTCATATGTGGAATTTATTGATATGCATTTAGAAGAGTTAAAAGAGTATTACTTAATTCCCCCAATTCCTAAAGGGTTATATACAAAGCTTTTAGATAAAGATTCCCTTGCGGAGCTGGCATTCGAACATGGGGTATTAATCCCTAAGGTAATAAACGTTAAAGATGATCATGGGTTTTATTCAGAAGTTGAGGAAAAAATAGGATACCCTTGTTTAATCAAGCCGGTTAGTTCACATAAATTTGTTCCCATATTTAGGGAAAAAATGTTTATCATAAAAAGTAGAAATGATCTGGAAAAAGGGCTGGAAAAGGTTAAAAAACATAATGTTGAGGTTTTTGTACAGCAGTTGATCAAAGGGTTTGATGACCATATGTATACCTTTGACTGCTACATAAATAAAGAAGGGGAATTGACCCATTGGTCCACTTTCCAAAAACAAAGACAATTTCCCATAAATTTTGGAGCTTCGACTTATATAAAACAAAAATATGTGCCTGAGCTCTACGAAATTGGTTCAAATTTTTTACTTAAATGTGGTTACAGGGGCTTTGCTGAAATTGAATTTAAGAAGGATCAGTTGACAGGTAGATTTTACTTAATAGAAGTAAATGTACGTATTACAAACTTTAATATTTTACTAAAAAGTTTAGGCATTAATATCCCCTTAATCTTATTTAAGGATTTAAATGAACAAAAGATAGAAAAAAAATCAATTTCCCAAGATACTAATCTTCACTTTTGGTATTCTTTTGAGGATTTCATGGCCATTAAGGAATACCTGAAATCCAATCAACTAACTTTCTGGCAAGTGCTGAGATCATTATTGAATAAAAAGGTTAATGCTATTTGGAGTATACATGATCCGTTACCCTTTTTTTATTATGTTTATGAAAAACTCGTAAAAAAATATAAGAATTAGTATTATTCCCTCGCAACATATAAAAGTTAACACTTTATTAATATTATTCCTGAAACTTTATACAGTGTTAATCGTCTAATATATATGTAAAAGGTAAGGGGGGAGTATCTATGGTAGGTGCTGTAATTATATTTGCGATGACATTGCTTTTAGTGACTGTGATTTTTAAACCAAGGTTAGGATGGTATTTGATTGAAGGCTGGCGCTACAAGCATTTAGAGCCAGCTGGGGATATTCTAGCCCTAAGTCGTGTAAGTGCATTTATATTTTTATTTTTGATTTGGTTTGTGGTGGTTCCATTTACAAGTGTAATCTAGAGAAACCCCAGTATCTATAACTTGGTAGATACTGGGGTTTATACTTAAAAAAATACAATATAAAAGTATTAGATACAAAAAAATGACCTCTATGGGTCATATTTTATTTAAATTGGAGCCGACGATGGGACTCGAACCCGCAACCTGCTGATTACAAGTCAGCTGCTCTGCCAATTGAGCTACGTCGGCTTAATGGTCGGGGCGGAGGGATTTGAACCCCCGACCCTCTGGTCCCAAACCAGATGCGCTACCAAGCTGCGCTACGCCCCGTTAACCACAAGATTAAGTTTACGACATTTTTTTACTTATGTCAATACCATTTTTTTGTTTTTTTATAAATTGATAAAAATTAACTTGAACTGCTAGAACTTGAATTTTTTTGACTTTCTAAGTAGGTATGATATGTTAGAACACTTAAAGTGGCCGCTAAAATTGATGGAAAAGTTTTTGGATATTCTAAATTGACATCTGCACCTATAATGTCTCCACCTAATCTACCAGTAATTATGCCATCTTTGGCAATCAAATTAACACTAAAACCTATAAATTGACCACCAACTCGTCCTGCTATGTTAGTATCACCATAAATATCAATATCATTGCCAATAACTTCTCCACCAAACCTACCCTTTAATGTACTAGTTGTATAACTAGCTTCTAGGGTATTACCTATCATAGAACCGCCTACTCGCCCATTAACTCTACTCCCATCATAAGTCAAATGTACATCTTTACCTATAAAAGCTCCACCGATACGACCAATTATTGAATTATCACTGATGGTACAGGTGATACTATAACCCATTACTTGGCCACCAACTCTACCTGTCAATTTCCCCATTTTTACCCAACTCCCCTTTATTCAATATGTATATATATATATATTCGGCATTAACTAGATTTTTTCCTTTTTATAGCTTTTAATTAATTCTACCAATAATTCTATTCCTGTTTCCAGCTCCTTTTCAACTAGATTTGAAAAACTCAAGCGGAAAAAATTGTCCCTTTTATTAATAAAAAAATCATTTCCTGGTGCTATTATTATCCCTCTTTTTTTTGCTTCATTTGCTAATTCATAGGCACTAAATCCTGTGGGTAATTGTACCCAGATGGATAAACCACCATTGGGTTTTGTAAAACTTACATAAGAGGGAAGCTTTTTTTCCAGTATCCTTACGGTGGTTTGACATCTAACTTGGTAGATATTCTTGACTTTTTTAACATGGGAGGTCCATAAATCCCTTCTTAAATAGAGATCGAATGCCCTTTGCAGTAACCCTGAAGATGATACGTCAGAGAATTGTTTAGCTTCCCTTAAAGGCTCACTTATGAAGTTTGGTGCCACCAATAATGCCAATCGTAAACCAGGCATAAATACTTTAGAAAAGGATTTTATATAAATCACTCTATTTTCTGTGTCCAATGCTTTAAGGGGAGGTATATTATCCATGTAATAGTTTAAATCTGAAAAATGATCATCCTCCACCACAAGGGTGTTATACTTATTGGCCAATTCCAATATTTTTCTACGATGTTTTAAGTCATACTGATAACCAGTGGGGCTTTGAAAATCTGGCATTACATAGATGAATTTTGGTACACTTTCTTTAAGTTTTTTTTCCAATAGTTTTAGATCCATTCCATGTTGTCTAATGGGAACACCAATTACCTTAGCCCCCCTTGAAATAAAAGAAGCCAATGCACCTGGATAGCAGGGTTCCTCCACAATAACATAATCTCCTTCTGTTAACAATGTTTTAGCCACCATATCTAGACCCTGTTGGCCACCAGATGTAATGTGGATATACTCAGGATGAATATTAATTTTGTAATTTAATAACAGTTGTTGTAGGCTTTGCCTCAATGGGTAGTAGCCACCAGTTTCTTGATAATTAAAGGCAAACCCACCATCCCTATCCAAAACTTCATTTATTGTAGATTTGAAAGAATTCACAGGGAAGAAGTGGGGAGAAGGGGAGGAGGTGGCAAAATCGAATATAACCATATGTTTTGTGGAATTAGTAAACTCATCATCATTCATTATATTTTCCCCAATTACATAGGTTCCACCTCCTACCATAGAGTAAACAAAACCTTCTTTTTCTAAATTTTTGTATGCGCTAACAACTGTGACAGAGTTGATGCGTAAATCCTTTGCTAGCTTTCGAATGGAAGGAAGTTTGTATTGATGTGACAAAACACCGCTGATAATAAGTTGTCTGATATGTTCACTTAACTGCTTATACTTTGGTTCAGTATTGGTAAATTTAATGAAAAAAGGATTCATATGACACCACCTTTGTAGTACTAATTAAAGAATATAATATTAGATGTACTAAGTCAAAAAAATATAGGCTAGCCTTTTGGGCTAGCCTCATTTCTTAAGCAACAACTATATTGATTATTTTCCCTTTAATAACAATAACTTTCTTCACTGTTTTTCCATCGATATACCCTAAGACCTTTTCGTCTTTTAAGGCCATTTCTTCCATGGTTTTTTCATCCCATTGAGACTCAACTTCTATTTTACCCCTAACTTTGCCGTTGATCTGAATGGCCACTTCAACAGTATCCATGATCATTGCTTTTTCATCAAATTTTGGCCAAGTTTCGTTAAATACTGAATATCTAAATCCTAGTTTTTCCCACATTTCCTCAGCAAAATGGGGGGCAAAGGGAGATAAAATTGTAATAAAGTTTTTTAGAACGTCTTTCAAAAACACAATGTTTGGTTTATTAGTTTCAGAAGTGTAATTGTATAAAGCATTGATCAATTCCATCTGACGGGCTATGGATGTATTGAACTGAAATTTTTCAGCATCGGTGGTTACAGATTTAATGGTGTGGTGTAAAACATAATTAAGTTCTTTTTCAGGTTTATTAATTTGGTTGTTGTCATTTACTTCTAGCTGTAAAAACCTATCAATAAATCGTTCTATCCTGTCAACAAACCTAGAGACAGCCTTTAATCCATCATCATTCCATGGACCACCTTCAGTGTATGCAAAACCAAACATTAGATAAAGCCTAAACACATCAGAACCATTTTCCCTTATATACTCATCTGGGGAGATTACATTACCTTTTGATTTACTCATTCGGTTACCGTCAGGGCCTAAGATGATGCCTTGGTGAACTAAAGATGTGAAAGGTTCATCATAGTTCACATAACCCATGTCTCTAATGGCTTTATGGATAAACCTTGCGTAAAGAAGATGCATACATGCATGTTCAGGTCCACCTACATATTTGTCCACAGGGCCCATTTTAGCTAACCATTCCTTATCAAAGGGCTCCTTATCATTTTTATTGTCGGGGTATCTTAGATAATACCAGCTTGAATCCACAAAGGTATCTAAGGTATCTGAATCCCTTTTGGCATTTTTACCACATTGGGGGCATGTGGTGTTTGTAAAGCCTTCATGTTTAGCCAATGGTGATTGGCCATCGGGGGTGAAGTCCACATCATATGGCAGTATAACAGGTAACTGGTCAAAGGGAACAGGTACTATTCCACAATCATCACAATAAATTATAGGAATGGGTGCACCCCAGTAACGTTGTCTTGAAACAAGCCAGTCCCTTAGACGATAATTAACTTTGAAATCTCCTAATTTTTTGTTAGCTAAATACTCAGTTATTTTATTTTTAGCATCATCCCATGCTAAACCATTAAAGGCATCACTATTTACTAACTTACCTGGACCTGTAAAAGGTAGATCATCTGGCCCTGATGTACCTTCGATGACCCTTTGGATAGGCAGATTATATTTAGTGGCAAACTCAAAATCCCTTTCATCATGCCCAGGAACGGCCATTACCGCACCAGTGCCATAGGAATATAAAACATAATCTGCAATCCAAATAGGTACTTCCATACCATTTATGGGATTGATGGCATAACTACCTGTAAAAACTCCCGTTTTTTCCATGGTGGTAGATAGTCTATCTATTTCTTTTAATTTTTTAGTTTTTTCTTGATATACAAAAACACTGTCTTTGTATTTAGGTAGAGTAAGTTTTTCAACCAAAGGATTTTCAGGGGCTAATACCACATAGGTAACACCAAACAAAGTATCAGGTCTAGTGGTGAAAACCTCAAAGGTTTCAGGGCTGTCTTTAACTGTAAAGGTGATTTGAGAACCAGTGGATTTCCCTATCCAGTTTTTTTGCATTAGTTTTGTTTTTTCAGGCCAATCTAAACCTTCTAGCTTTTCTAGCAACTCCTCGGCATATTCTGTAATTTTGAAAAACCATTGGGTTAGATTTTTTTTGGTAACCTCAAAATTACATCTCTCACACAAACCATCAATGACCTGTTCATTGGCAAGGACCGTATTACAATCAGGACACCAGTTAACAGGGGCTTCCTTTCTGTAGGCCAAACCCTTTTCATAAAGCTTTAAAAACAGCCATTGGGTCCATTTATAATAGTCAGGATTACAAGTAATTATTTCATAATCCCAATCAAACATTGCACCCATGTTTTTAAGTTGCTCTTCCATGGTTTTTATATTTTCCATGGTCGAATCTTGGGGATGAATACCTGTCTTGATGGCATAATTTTCTGCTGGTAAACCAAAGGCATCAAAGCCCATGGGCTCAAACACTTCATAACCCTGTAATCTTTTGAATCTAGCCCAAGAATCTGTTAGACCATAGTTATACCAATGCCCCACATGTAGTTTACTACCCGAGGGGTAAGAAAACATTTCTAAGCAGTAAAGTTTCTTATCAACGTTTTCAACATTAAATTGGTAAAGATTGGTTTCGTCCCACTTGTGTTGCCATTTTTTATCTGTTTCCACAGAATAGTTGGCCATTTAAATCACTCCTTTTATAAAAATAAAAAACCTTTCATCTCATATTAGAGACGAAAGGTTAATTTCCGTGGTACCACTCTATTTGGATATATAAATATCCCACTTATTTCCCTATAACGGAGGTGAGCCGTAATCCCCTACCAATTTCAGGGATTATTCTCAAGGGCGAGTTCGGAAATCTTGCCATACCCTTTTTCACCAGCCAAGGGCTCTCTAAAATGACTTAAAAACCTACTATTCCCTGTCAAAGAATTTAACTTTATTTAGTAACATTGTTTCAATTAAAATAAACCTTTATAGGTG
>CAYYRM010000124.1:0-7619 GCA_964474005.1 uncultured Eubacteriales bacterium | reverse complement strand
TAATAGTTGATGGCCAAGGTAGTGGGAAATCAGCTAAACTCATAAGTAACTCCAATGTGGGTAAAATAACAACACTTATAGGTGATGGAGCCAGAGATGGTGCCGTTGCAAGGGCAGTTCAGGACTACTTATTTACCATAAGGGATGGCAGAGTTTCTGCAACCTTAACAATGGTATCAGTGGCCTTAGATACCAACTCTTTATTGATATCTAGAAATGGGCACTGTCCAGTTATAGTTTTGGATAATGGGACAGAAACTGTAATTGAAGATGAAATAAGTCCCTTAGGTTTTTATAAATTTTCAAAACCCCAGATAGTGGAGTTGCCACTGAAGGAAGGTATGACTGTAATGGCATACTCCGATGGACTGTTATCAGCTGGGAAAAAATACAATAATAGCATATCCCATGAACATCTCATCGATATCCTTAAGGATAATATAACAACAGAAGAGAAAGCTGAAAAAATCTTAAATCTTGCTTTGGAACTAGACAAAGACATGGCAAATGACGATACAACAGTATTAGTTATGGATATCCTAAAGGATAATAAAAAAGTACGCAAGATCACAGCTAGCTATCCTATGTAGGGAGTGGAATAATGAAAGAAGATATAAAAATTGCTGTAGTAGGAAACTGTGCAGCGGGGAAAACTACTTTAGTAAAAGGTCTGAAAGAACAAGGGTATACAAAGGCATATAACGTACCCCAAGAACATTCCGTAGTGGTGAAATTCTGGCAAAGATACAACCCAGATCTTCTGATTTTTTTAAGCTGTTCTTTAGAGGTGGCAAGGCAGAGGAGACCTAAGATTCAATGGGGACAGGAAAGACTAGAGGAACAAAAAAAGAAACTACAGCACGCATTTGAACATAAGGATATTTATATCAACACGGATAATTTATCAATAGATAATGTTTTGGATATTGCATTAAAGGAGATTAAAGAAAGGATGAGCTTATGATGGTAACTTTAGATGATGTTAAAGAACATCCAGTAACTAAAGTATTTATAAAGCAAGGGGATGTACACCTTACAGCCATGGGCTTTACTGAACATAGTTATCGCCATAAAAACTTGGTTGCAAAAATCGCTTCCAATGTGTTAGAACGACTTGGTTACCCCAAAAGGGAAGTGGAACTTGCTGCCATTGCAGGATACCTACATGATATTGGTAATGTGGTATCAAGATACAACCATGGACAGTCAGGGGCCATGATAGCTTATGATATATTAAGGGATCTAAAAATGGACACAGAGGAAATAGCCACGGTTATTTCTGCAATTGGAAACCACGAGGAGCAATATGGTGAAAGTGTAAATAATGTGGCAGCAGCTTTGATTTTGGCTGACAAATCAGATGTCCATAGGTCTAGGGTTAGAAATACTGATATCGCAACATTTGATATCCACGATAGAGTAAACTATGGAGCAGTACATTCATTTTTAAACGTAGATCCAGAAACAAGAAAGATAACTTTGGAGATTAAAATAGATGATGATATTACCACAGTTATGGAATACTTTGAAATATTCTTAACAAGAATGGTCATGTGCAGAAGGGCAGCGGACTTTCTAAATGCTTCCTTTGGATTAGTAATAAATGACGCAAAACTTCTCTAATTGACAGTGCTTGTCTATCAAGTTATAATTATTTCTATACATCGGTGAAGGGAGAGAAAATAATGGTGCGTTGGAAAAATATAATAGCACTGATAGTTTTATTGGTAGTAGTAGCTGGATCTAGCTATTTCGCCGTTCCTTTTTTTCAAGAGGAAATTAATCTTGGTTTAGACTTACAAGGTGGAGTTTATGTATTGCTACAAGCAAAACCAACGGATAGGGCAGAGGTTACCGAGGAAGCTATCCGTGGTACCATAGAAGTTTTAAGGAACAGAATTGACGAATTAGGGGTTTTAGAACCAATAATTCAAAGGGAAGGCGATGACAGAATAAGGATAGAAGTGGCAGATGCCACTCAAGACCCAGAATCTGTTTTAGCTTTAATTGGTCAAACGGCATTACTAGAATTTAAAAACTCTGAAGGTGAAACAGTAATAACAGGTGCCAATTTAGAAAATGCCAGCGCCATTTATGACCCACAAACGGGAAGACCTGCTGTTCAAATACAGCTTGACTCAGAAGGGGCTAGGCTTTTTGCACAACTTACCCGTACTCATCAGAATAGACAAGTACCAATAGTTTTAGATGGGTCTGTTATATCTTCACCAGTTTCCACTGGAGAAATAACAGGTGGACGTGCTATTATCACTGGTGTTGGTAGCATTGAAGATGCTGCAAGGCTTGCAGGTCTACTTCGCTCCGGTGCCCTACCCTTAGAACTTGAAAGATTAGAGGTTAGGTCAGTGGGACCACAATTGGGTAGACAATCATTAACAAGAAGTCTATACGCTGGTGGATTTGGACTGGTTCTTGTGATTATCTTCATGATCTTCTTCTATAGACTACCTGGAATCATTGCAACAGTTGCTTTGAATATCTATTTATTGTTAGTTTTAGCTACCATGGTGGGACTAAATGCTGTTCTTACTTTACCAGGTATCGCTGGTTTGATTTTAACCATTGGTATGGCAGTTGATGCCAATGTAATTATATTTGAGAGAATTAAAGAAGAAATTAGAAATGGTAAGACCCTAAGAAGTGGTGTGGAATCAGGATTTAAACGTGCATTAACCACAATTTTTGACTCCAATATCACAACACTTATTGTAGGATTTATCTTATTTGCCTTCGGTACAGGTCCTGTTAGAGGATTTGCTTTAACTTTGGTAATAGGTGTTATAATCAGTATTATTACCGCTGTATTTATAACTAGATTTATGTTAAATATGGTAATAAAATCAAATATTATTAAAAGCACTAAATTCTTTGGCGTATAAGCGGGGTGAGAGAAATGACATTTAAACTTATTGAAAAATCCAGGCTTTGGTTTATGATATCAGCGGCAATTATTCTAATTGGAGTAATTTCCCTTGCCACTTTAGGTCTAAACTTTGGAATTGACTTTACTGGGGGAAGTAGAATTCAAGCTAATTTTCCTGCAGGTACCACAGTGGAAGATATCCGCTCTGCTTTAAATAATGTTACGGCAACGGATGCTAGGGGTGTAGAAGTTAGCCTTGGTACTAGTTTTATTCAAACCCTAGATGAAGGGGATTTTAGTATCAGAACATTCCCTTTGACCGATGAAGAGGAGGCAAGGGTGCTAGAAGTTTTAGCAGATAGTTTTCCAGGCTTTGACCGTGCCAATGCGTTGGTTGAAAGTGTTGGTCCAGTGGTTGGGGCAGAACTAATCAGAAATGCCGTATTAGCATTGTTGATTGCATCTTTATTAATCGTTGGATATATAAGTTGGAGATTTGAATTTAAATTTGCAGTATCTGCAATTATAGCTTTGTTATTTGACTCATTTGTGGTATTATCAATTTTCTCCATTACCCAGATTGAACTTAATAGCCCATTTGTTGCAGCTATTTTAACAATAGTTGGTTATTCCATCAATGATACCATCGTAGTTTTCGATAGAATCCGCGAAAACTTAAAGCTTTCAAATAAAGAATATACTTTGAATGATAAAGTAAATCTTTCCATTAAGCAGACAGTAGTTCGTTCTATAAACACTTCATTAACTACTTTACTTGTCCTAGGTTCCCTTTTATTCTTAGCTGGGGATACCTTAAGACCCTTTGCATTACCACTGTTCTTTGGAGTTATAAGTGGTACCTACTCATCAATCTTCCTAGCAAGCCCAATCTGGACTGCATGGAAGCACAGAGAACTAAACAAAAAGAAAGCAAAACTAGCATAAAAAAGTGGCTTAAGCCACTTTTTTTATTTAGCTTTTATTTACTGCTGGTTTTGTAGCTCCCACACTCCCAACCCTCGTAGCCCAATGCTTTAGCGTTGGGATTTCTTTTATGGAGATCAAATACAAAAATCAAAATCCTTAACACTGTTATATATACTGACTGTTTATAAGGTCCCGCTGAAACAGAGCAGTTTGCGCAGCTTGTATTTTTTATTCTCGTATGCTTTTTGTAATTTATTTTGTGTAAGTTAGTGTGAAAAGGTTCTTGTTTTTCCTTTCAACTTTCAACTTTCCACTTTCACTATTTTTTACACACTCCCAACCCTCGTAGCCCAATGCTTTAGCGTTGGGATTTCTTTCATGGGGAACAAAAACAAAACTCTAAATCCTAACACGGTTATATATACTGACTGCTTCTAAGGTCCCGCTGAAATAAGGCTGTTTGGGGACTGTAGATAATGTAATTTATTTTTTATAAGGCTCGTAGCTTTTTGTAATTTATTTTGTGTAAGTTAGTGTGAAAAGGTTTTGTTTTCCTTTCAACATTCAACTTTCCACCTTCCACTATTTTTTATATAAAATCCGCGGACCCACCTGCAATCCTTAAGAACTGATTTGCCTCTGCGGGACCTTCATAACTATCATCCTTAACAGTGTCAGATGTATAAGATTGCTTTCATAGAAGGCTAAGTGGTGTAAGTGGTGTAAGTGGTGGTTGATTTTCAATGCCATTTTCCACAACATAGAAGGAATTTGCTTGTTTATCTCGAATATAATTTTATATAAGACTAAAAAAGGAGAATTCCCTATGCTTGATAAAAAATGGCTCTGGCAGGATGTGGATCAAGGAAAACTAGAGCAATTAACTAAAAAGTATAACATCAGTAAGCTTATAGCAGAAATAATAATAAAGCGGGGTATCCATGAGGAAGATATACCCGCCTTTTTAGACCCCAGCTTAGATAATCTACACTCACCCTTTGAAATTAAAGGGATGGATGAGGCTGTGGATAGAATTAAAAATGCCATTGAAAACAAAGAAAAAATTCTAATATTTGGGGATTACGATGTGGATGGAATAACAAGTACCACAGTGTTATACACAGCCCTAAAGGAATTAGGTGCCAATGTCATAAACTATATCCCCAACCGCACTGAAGGTTATGGTTTAAACATCCCCGCATTGGAAAATAGCTTTAAAGAGGGTGTATCCTTGGTGGTAACTGTTGACTGTGGTATAAGTGCAGTTGAGGAAGTGAATTTTTGTGTGGAAAACTCTGTGGATTGTATTGTAACAGACCATCACACTCCCCCTGAACTACTTCCAAAGGCATTTACCATCATTAACCCTAAACAAAAGGGATGCGACTATAAGTTTAAAGAACTGGCAGGTGTGGGTCTAGCCTTTAAGTTAGTTACTGCCCTTTATGTAAGGAGCGGAAGGAATGATTGGGATAAGTATCTAGATATTGTGGCATTGGGAACAGTGGCAGACCTTGTACCCCTGTTAGGGGAAAATAGAACCATCGTAGCCTTAGGCTTAAAGTATATGAATAAAAACTTAAGATTACCATTGGCAAAGCTTGGGGAGGTGGCAGGCATAAAGCCCCCCATAGATTCTTATCACCTGGGTTTTATCTTTGGACCGAGATTAAATGCTGCTGGAAGGTTAGAGAGCCCTAAGGAGGCACTGGACCTATTGTTATCCACAGATGTGGATATGGCGCTGGAGTTGGCTAAGTTTTTAAATGAACAAAACAAAGAAAGACAAGAAATAGAGCAAAAAATTGTGGAAGAATGTATATCAATTGTGGAAAAAATAAACCTAAATAACACAAAGGTATTGGTCCTTGCAAAAGAGGGATGGCATCATGGTGTTATTGGTATAGTGGCATCCCGTATTGTGGAGAAATTCCACAGACCAGTGATTTGTTTATCCATAAAGGGAGAAACTGCAACTGGCTCATGTAGGAGCATAGAAGGATTCAATATGTACAATGCCTTAAATGATTGTGAAGATTTATTGGTTAAATACGGTGGTCATGCCATGGCCGCAGGCCTAACAATTGAAACAGACACAATCCAAGAATTTACTAACAAAATCAACAATTATGCTGTTGATAATGATATTGAAAAATACCTTACCCCCAAAATAACAGTGGATATGAATTTAAACCCGAAGGAGTTAGATCTCGCTTTAATTTCAGATATTAACCGTTTACGTCCTTTCGGGCAAATGAACCCTGCCCCAGTATTTAGGATTGAGCAATTGAGGGTTAGTCAGTTTAGTTTAGTGGGACAACAAAAAAATCATCTTAAAGTAGATTTCCAAGTTGATCACATGTGGATATCTTCCATAGGCTTTAAAAAAGCAGATCTTATATCAAAAATATACGGTAAAGACATAGTAAGTTTTGTGGGTTATTTAGATGAAAACACCTTCAATGGTTCAACTAAATTACAGTTAAAAATAGTAGATCTAAAGGATGAAAAGGAAGTAACTGCATTGGAGAAGCAGGGGCCAAGGATCTTAGATATTAGGAAATCACCACTAAAGACTTATTTTCAAAAGGCCAATAATTTAAGTAAGAATTATATAGTCTTTGTTAATAAATATCATAAAAACAAACTAGAAGATTTTTATTTAACCTTACCAAATGTTATAATTAAAGAATATGGGGAAAACTATACCATATCTAACCGCGATATACCTGTATTTATGAGCATACCCTTTAGACAGTACCATTTCGTCGAAACCTTTCATAAATTTAAGGAGTTTGGTATAAGTGAAATGATTTTGGCATTTAATGATGAGGAAACTGAATTGGTACCAAAAAGAGAGTTCTTGGTTAATATCTATCAAACAATTAAAAAGTTAAGTTCAATGGGTAAAGAAACTACGCAGGAAATAATAAAAAGTGAAATAAATGGTAAATTTTCTGTTGACTATTTAATTGATAGAGGGTTAAATATATTTAGTGAGAGTAATTTGGTTTATAACAAAAATAATTGTTGGTTTTTAAATGATGTTCAAGAAAAAATAGATTTCACATCTGGCGAACAGTATAAAAAATACTCTAAGCAGCATGAGATTTTCCGTAGGTGGCATGACTTTGCTTTAGTGGCGGACCTAAATGAACTGATCTCAGGCCAGCAATTTAAATTAGAGGAGGAGCAAATATGGATTTAAAAAGTAAAATTAGAGAAATTCCAGATTTTCCAAAAGAGGGCATTGATTTTAAAGACATCACTACTTTATTACAGGATGGACCTGCTTTTAAGGAGGCCATTAAACAAATGGCTGAATTCTGTAAAGATAAAAATATTGATGTGGTTGTGGGTCCAGAGGCAAGGGGCTTTCTAATAGGCGCTCCCTTAGCATATGAGCTAGGAGCAGGTTTTGTTCCAGTTCGTAAATCAGGAAAATTACCTGGCGAAGTGGTGGAAGCTTCCTATGAACTAGAATATGGTAATGATACTTTACAAATCCATAGGGACGCAATATTACCAGGTCAAAGGGTATTGGTTGCAGATGATTTATTGGCAACTGGTGGTACAGTAAAATCCACCGTAGACTTAGTGAAAGAGTTAGGTGGAGATGTTGTTGGAGTTGCATTTTTAATTGAACTGACATTCTTAGATGGAAGAGATAAACTTAAAGGTAGTGACATTTTTTCTTTAATAACATACTAATAAATATAAATTCTGCCATGGGTTGGTGTTTAAAATGGAAAATCTTATTAAAGACATATCGACAATAAAAAAGAAGATTATTGAAAAGGATGCTCAT